>PTLJ01000016.1 GCA_002938045.1 Alphaproteobacteria bacterium MarineAlpha3_Bin4 | reverse complement strand
GCGCCGGCACAGAAATCGACCACCAGCATGCCCGGTTCGGCGCCGGTCAACATTGCAATCAGCTGCGAGCCCTCGTCCTGGACCTCGATTAGGCCGTCCTTGTAGGCGGCCGTGCCGCCGAGCCGGGTCTTGCCGGTCAGCCTGAGCCCGAGCGGCGATAGCGGCATCGACTCGGCCTCGACGAACTCGGCGCGCAGCGATTCGTGGGCCTCTTCCCACGTCGCCTTCAGTGTGTTGACGCGCAGATCGACGGGCGCCGGGCGGTTGAGGGCTGAGACCTCGACCTCGAGCTTGTCGCCCCACAGCGCGCGTAGCGACTCGTCCATCCAGTCTGGGTATTCGTAGCGTACCGGTGTCGGCATATCGCGGTGGTTGAGGGGCCGCCCGTAGAGGCTCTCGGCGAGCGCTGCTTCGGTTGCGCTCAAGGGCTCCGGGCAATGGGTTTCGCCGCTGAAGATTTCGGCCATCTGCCCGGACGCGGATTTATTGTTCAGTATTAGTTCGGCGACCATGCGGCTGCGCGGGCCAGGCTGGACGCCCGCCCCAGTGCGTTCGATCCACCAGTCGAGGCGGCCGCGTGCGCGGAGGATGCCGTAGAGCCGTTCCGAAATCGCGCGCCGGTCCGACGATCCGGCATAGCGCCGTTTGCGGAAATAGGCGCTGACGATGGTGTCCGACGGTACCTCGGTGGACCAAATTTCGTCGAGCAGCTCGATCACCGCCTGAATGCGTGCGCCTGGTGTCATTGCGTCCGTTCGCCGTTCTCCATCAATCGTCCACAAGAAGAAAACGCGGGTCGGCTTGCGATTGTCAAGCCGTTGATGCACCGCCGAGCCCTTTCTTCCGACATGCACTCGGCCGCTCATTCCCAAGGATGGGGCTGCCAATCATTCGATCCTTGCCCTGAGGATGCGCGAAGCGTCGTCTCAACGTGTGCACCCCGCGTTATTACGCTCTCAGCCGTTCGTTTGCCGGGTCGTAGGCCGCCTCGACGAGCACGGTGGCCGAGTGGCGCTCGCCCAGGACTTCGATCTCGAAGCTGGCGCCAGGCTTAGCGTGGTCGGGCTCGACGTAGGCGAAGAAAAGGCTTTTACCGGTCGCGTAGCCGTAGTCGCCGGAGGTGGCGACGCCGATGCACTCGTTGCCGGCCCAGATTACCTCGCCGCCGCGCACATCGGCGTCGTCGGCATCGATCTCCCCGTAGACGAGCTGGGCGACGATGCCGTCCTGTTTGCGTTGCAGGGTCGCAGCGCGGCCGATGAAGTCGTCCTTGTCAGCGCCCATGAAGCGCTCCATGTCGGCCTCGATAAGCGTGATCTCGTTAGTTAGTTCGACGCCGCTGCTGCGGTAGGCCTTTTCCATGCGCAGGCTATTGACCGCGTAAACGCCAAAATTAGCAATGCCGTGGTCTTGACCGGCCTGCCAGACCGCGTCGTAGAGCTCGGCCAGGCGGTCCATCGGCGTGTGCAGTTCCCAGCCGAGCTCGCCAATGTAGTTGATCCGGAGTGCGCGCAACGCCACGCCGGCGACCTCGATCTCCTGCGCCGTCAGCCACTTGAACGACTGGTTGGTCAGATCGACGTCGGTGAGCGCTGCCAGAACGTCGCGCGACCTCGGCCCTGCGACTACGAGGACACCGAAGGCATCGGTGACGTTCTCGACCTTGACGTCGTCGCCCTCCACGATGCCGGCCATTAGCCGGTCCATGTCCTGGATTTCCCAGGCCGCGCCGGAGAGCACGTAGTAGCGGTCTTTAGCCAGACGCGTGATTGTTGATTCGCTAAGGATACGGCCCTCGGGGCTTAGCATATGGGCGAGCACAATGCCGCCGTCCTTCCTCGCCACCCGGTTAGCGTAGAGCCGGTTGAGGTGAGCCTCGGCGTCGACCCTGGTAACGTCAAACTTGGCAAAACTGGAAAGATCAAGCACCCCGACCGCCTTGCGCACGGCTTTGCATTCCTTGCCGATCAGGTCAAACAGGTTGTTGCGGCGGAAGGAATAGTCTTCCTCGCGGCCGTCGGTCGAGAACCACTTCGGCCGCTCCCAGCCGAAGGCGACGGTGGAGACACAGCCCTGGTTGCGGAGCTTGTCGTATATCGGTGTCGTGCGCAGCAGCCGCCCGGTCGGCAATTCCTCGCCCGGCGCGGGCAGCGCGTACATGCGGTTGTAATCCTCGAATGACTTGGCGCGGACGTAGCTTTCGTTGGTCCACGAACCGAAGCGGCGCGGGTCAAACTCGTGCATGTTGATCTCGGAATCGCCATGCACCATCCACTGCGCCAGGTACTTGCCGGCGCCTGCCCCCTGCGCGATACCGATGGCCGAGCCGCAGCACATCCAATAATTGACGAGCCCGCCTGTCGGGCCCAACAGCGAATTGGCATCGGGCGTGTGCGGGATCGCGCCGTGGACGACCCGCTTGATACCCAACTCGACCCAGATTGGCATCCGCTTCAAGACTGCCTCTAGGTGCGGCATGGAACGTTCGTAATCGGCCTCGAACAGCTCGTTCTCGTCGTCCCATTCCGGTATGCCACGAGGCGCCCAAGCTTCGGCTGCGCCGTCCTCGGCCGTCTCATAGACGCCGATCAGACCCGAATTCTGTTCCTGGCGATAGTAGCACGACGCCTGCGGGTCACGGATCACCGGCATCTCTGTGTCGGCCTCTACGAATTCCTCGACCGTGTCGGTAACAAAATACTGGTGCAGCATGTTGGTGATCGGCACATCGGCCCCAACCATCTGCGCTACTTGGCGGGCGTAGCAGCCAGCGGCGTTGACGACGTGCTCGCAGGCGATATTGCCTTTGTCCGTAACCACCTCCCATTCGCCACTCGGGAGCTGGTTAATGTCGGTGACGAGGGTACGGCGCTCTATCTTTGCGCCCATTTGCCCTGCGCCGGCAGCCATGGCGTTGCACACGCCGGCCGGGTCGACGTGGCCGTCTGTGAACGTGCGCACGCCGGCCTTAACGCCGTCGACGTTGAGATAGGGCACAATGCTCTTAATCTCGTTGGGGCCAATGATTTCTATCTCGAAGCCGATATTGGCCGCGAAGCCGGCAACCTGCTTAAACCAGTCCACCTCGACGTCCGTATAGGCGAGACGCACCCCGCCGCAGCCGTGCCAGCTAACGTACTGGCCGGTGATCTTTTCCAACTTCGGATAGAGCAGGTTGGAGTAGTGATGAATCTTGGCCAGGTTGTAGCTGCCGACGAAGTGTGGGCACTGGCCGGCAGCGTGCCACGTGGAGCCCGATGTCAGCTCGCCTTTTTCGACGAGAACACTGTCGGTCCAGCCTTCCTCGGCTAGGTGATACAAAAGGCCGCATCCCATGTTGCCGCCACCGACGATAACCGTACGCGCATGTGAATCCATTTCAATGTCCCCTTTGCCCCGACCCGCCGCCATGGGCGAGGCGGTGGTTCATTGAACCGATCGTAAAGGGATTCGTCTACAACCGAATCGCCGCTGGGGAAAAGTGGGAATCTCTCCCGCCTGATTAGATCAGATCAGCAGTCGGTGGTTGCGATCACGTTCAGGGCTTCTGCCGCTCGGCTAGATGCTGCGTGTGCAAATCTTTCCGCAATGTCGGCACTGATCCCGCTCGACGTTGGTGCCATCACTAAAGCCGAAGGTCGTGTCGCCGACCTGATAGTCGTGAAACCCGGGCCGGCATAACACTTGGTTGAGGAATTCGAGAATATCCATTTAATTGGACCCGTCTAGTCCTGCCAATAACGCTCGCCTTGATAAAAGCCGATGGAGATCATGAATAATGCGGGTTAGTATACCCCAGTTGCCTCATCCTATTAACCGCGTGTCGCGTGACTTTCACAATTCTATACGTGTGGCACTCGGGATGCGCAGCGTGGAACGGGTTGCATTCCGGCTGGTGGGGCATAGACTAGGTCCCCCACTGACTAACGAATAGCGAAGTCTATAGCCAGGAGCACCCGCCTGAGCCAGTGCGTGGGGCCTTCGTTGGCGGGCAACCCATGGATCCCGTGGAATGGTCAGAAAACGCAAATTTACCGGAGACTGGCTCGACGGCATGCTCGAAGGTCGGGAGTTGGAGGCCGGACTCGATGCCGTCTCCCAAATTATCGGCTGCCTGATTGTTTTGATCACGACTGGTATCCTGTGGCTGGCCGACCCGGCATGGGTTGATTGGAAGGTTCTCACGACAGCGGCGATGGTCACGCTGGGTTTCATCTTTTTTCTCTTTGTGCCTAAATTTGGAGGTCTAGAATTCGGTAACGTTTCAATGAGTAGCCGGGTCATGGCGATGCCAATTGCTGTCATTGCTGCCTACTTGGTCGGCGCTCTGCTTTTCGCAGATTGATCAACCCCGGAGCCCAAATGAAAAAGGGCGGGTGTCACCACCGCGTACCAAAGGCCTGGTCGAGCCACATCTTTGAACTTGAAATCTGAGCTGGCATGATCTTAGCCATGAGAAATCCCAATAATTCGCGCCATTCGCCCCGAATCGACGAGGGTAGACCCAACAGAATATGTGGGGGCGTCAATGGTATATTGGCATCTGCTGATCGGCAGTTTTGGAGTGATAAACATGGTGGCGGCAAGCCTGCAGTTCGCCACCTACTTGCAGGGTTGGTTGGACGGTTTCATTGCCGCCAAGTTCGTCGAGTTCATCTTCGTCATCGCGCTGTTCTTCCTCTATGGCCTCAGGCTCTCGTCTGACCGGAAAAGGCCTAGCTGCCACCGCCGTAGTTAGGCGCCTCGCGGGTTATGGTGACGTCGTGGACGTGGCTCTCGCGCAGCCCGGCGCCGGTGATACGGCGGAACTTGGTCTTAGTCTGCAGGTCCTTGACGGTGGCGCAGCCGGTATAGCCCATCGACGCACGCAAGCCGCCGACGAGCTGGTAAATGATGTTGTGCACCGAACCCTTGTAGGGGACTTGTCCCTCGATCCCTTCCGGCACCATTTTGAGCCTGTCGGAGACCTCTTGCTGGAAATAACGGTCGGCCGAACCGCGCGCCATGGCGCCCAAGGAACCCATGCCGCGATAGGCCTTGTACGATCGGCCCTGGTGCAGGAACACTTCTCCGGGGCTTTCATCGGTGCCGGCGAACAAGGACCCGATCATCACCGCCTCAGCGCCAGCTGCGATCGCCTTGGCGATTTCGCCGGAATATTTGATGCCGCCGTCGGCGATGATCGGGATGTTTTCCTTGTGGCAGACCTCAGCCGTCTCGAGAATGGCCGACAGCTGCGGCATGCCGACGCCGGCGACCATGCGCGTGGTGCAGATGGTGCCGGGCCCGATGCCGACCTTGACGCAGTCGGCACCGGCATCAATCAGCGCCTTGGCGCCGTCAGGCGTCGCCACATTGCCGCCAATCACTTGGACGTAGTTGCTTAAGCTCTTGATGCGGTTGACGGTCGCCAGCACACCCGACGAATGGCCGTGCGAGGTATCGACGACGATGACGTCGGCGCCGGCCTCCAACAGCGCCTCGGCGCGCTCGCGCCCGGCGTCACCGATTCCGGTAGCGCCAGCGACTCGGAGCTGGCCGTGTTCGTCCTTGTTGGAGTCGGGGTGGGCCTGCGCCTTCTCAATGTCCTTGACCGTCATCAGGCCAATGCAACAAAAATTGTCGTCGATGACCAGCAGCTTTTCGATCCGATGCTGGTGCAAAAGGCGTTTAGCGTCCTCGTGGCAGATGTTATCGCCGACGGTGATCAGCGGCTTGTCGTCGGTGTGCGGCGTCATCAGTTCGCGCACCGGCTGCTCCATATTGTCGGCGAAGCGAACGTCGCGGTTGGTCAGGATGCCAACCAGCTGGCCCGTATCATCCTCGACCACCGGAATGCCCGAGATGTTGTGGTTCTCCTTGATCTTGAGCGCATCGGCCAGTGTTGCCTCGGGCGCGATGGTGAACGGGTTGATGATCATCCCCGATTCGAATTTCTTGACCGCGCGCACTTCGCCGGCCTGCCCCTCCGGCGTCTGGTTCTTGTGGATGACCCCAATGCCGCCAGCCTGGGCCATGGCGATGGCAAGGCCGCTTTCGGTGACCGTGTCCATGGCCGCGCTGACAAGAGGAATGCCGAGTTCGATGTCACGAGTCAGCCGCGTGCGGGTATCGGTGTCTGCGGGCAGGATAGCTGAGGCGGCGGGCACCAGAAGGACATCGTCGAATGTGAGCGCTTCAGGGATATCCATCATGCCAACCTCCATCTCGGCAGTGAATAGAGTTGGCGCGCAATCATATACATAAGTCGGAAATTGCCAAGCGGGAACGCCGTTGGTTTGCCGTCATTCGCGCCCGCCACCGCGGAAGCCCTCGGCGATCACGTAGGTCTCGGCTGAATTGGTGCGGCTGGCTGGCGGCTTGGCGTGCTTGACGGTCTTGAAGTTGAGCTTTAAGCGGCCGAGCAGCTGGTTCTCAGTGCCACCTTGCAACACCTTGCCGACGAAGACGCCACCGGGGCAGAGCACGTCGGTGGCGAAATCGGCGGCCGCTTCGAGGAGCGTCATGATTCGCATGTGATCGGTAGCGGCGTGGCCAGTCGCTTGCGTCGCCATGTCGGACAGGACGACGTCGGTAGGGCCGGCTAGGGCGTCCTTTAACCGTGCCGTCGCGTCGTCTGTCATGAAGTCGTGGGCGAGTAGAACGGCGCCCGCGATCGGCTCCATTTCCTTTACGTCGATACCGACTACATGACCCCGCTTGCCGCTGCTAGCATTGAGCACTTTGACCCGCTCGACGGCGACCTGGGTCCAACCGCCGGGCGCAGCGCCAAGGTCGACGACGCAGCAGCCCGGCTTGAGGAAGTGGAAGCGCTGATCCAACTCGGCGAGTTTGAAGGCGGCGCGCGAGCGGTAGCCAAGGCGTTCAGCCGCGCGCACGTAAGGGTCGTTGAGCTGGCGTTGCAGCCAGCGGGTTGACGATGCCTTGCGGCCCTTCGCCGTCTTAACCCGCGTATGCAGATTGCGGCCCTTGAGGCGGGAGCCGCGGCGCTTGCCGGCGGGCATCCGGCTAGACGGCTGCCGCGCCGGCCGTCGCAGGGGCCAGGCCGTGTTCGTTGTCGGCAGTGATCATGCGTTTAAGGAGTTCCTCTCGGATTCTGCAGTCGGCGGCCTTGAAACTACCATCCGGCTAGCGCCGACAAATCGCCCTGAAAACGGCACAACCCATCAGCATCAAGTCGGATAACCAATCTCCCCGAGAGCGCTGGTGATCTCCGTTAGAATGGCAGGGTCGTCGATGGTTGCCGGTACCTTGTATTCCTCGCCATCGGCGATTTTTTGCATGGTGCCACGCAAGATTTTCCCTGAACGAGTCTTAGGCAGACGCTGAACTATGGTGGCCGTCTTAAAGGCGGCGACTGGACCAATCCGCTCGCGAACCATCTGCACCACTTCTTTGACGATTTCTGCGTGACCGCGATCTACGCCAGCGCTGAGCACGAGGAAGCCGAGCGGGAGTTGGCCCTTGAGTTGATCAGCAACTCCGATTGCCGCGCATTCGGCCACGTCGGGGTGGGCGGCCAGAACCTCCTCTATGGCGCCCGTGGACAGACGGTGCCCAGCGACGTTGATGATATCGTCGGTGCGTGACATCACAAATACATAACCTTCCTCGTCGATCAATCCGGCGTCGGCCGTCTTGTAGTAACCGGGAAACTCGGAAAAATAAGATTCGATGAAGCGGTCGTCAGCGTTCCACAGCGTCAGGAATGTTCCGGGTGGCAGCGGCAGTTTGATGACCAGTGCACCGATGTCGCCGCGCTTGACCTCTTGGCCGGAATCGTTGACAACGCGCACGTCCATGCTAGGCACCGCCTTGGTGGGCGAGCCCTCTTTTATCGGCAATTGTTCGATGCCGAGGCAGTTGGCGCAGATAGGCCAACCGGTTTCGGTTTGCCACCAGTGATCGATCACCGGAATGCCAAGTTTTTTTTCGGCCCATTGGAGGGTATCCGGATCTAGCCGTTCGCCGGCCAGGAACAGCGTCTTGAAACAGGAGAGGTCGTAGTCCTTGATCAGCGCACCCCCCGGATCCTCCTTCTTGATGGCGCGGAAGGCCGTTGGCGCGGTAAACATCACGCCAACTTGATGCTGCGATATGACCCGCCAGAAGGCACCGGCATCCGGTGTTCCTATGGGCTTACCCTCGAACAGGATCGTGGTGTTTCCGTTAAACAAGGGTGCGTAGACGATATAAGAGTGGCCTACTACCCAGCCCACGTCCGAAGCCGCCCAGTAAACTTCACCGGGCTCGACGTTGTAGATGTTTTTCATCGACCATTTAAGCGCCACTGCGTGGCCACCATTATCGCGGACCACACCTTTGGGCTGGCCAGTGGTCCCGGAAGTGTAAAGAATATAAAGCGGGTCTGTTGCGTCGACGGGTACGCAGTCATGGGGCTCGGCTGTATCGACAGCTTCCTCCCAGTCAATATCCTGGCCGGGTATGAGTGCGCATTTCTCTATCGGTCGCTGAAGGATGATGCATGCCTCGGGCTTGTGTCTGGCGAGTTCGATGGCACCATCCAAAAGCGGCTTATAGGGAACGACACGGTTCACCTCAATTCCGCAGGAAGCCGAGACGATCACCCTTGGTTCGGAATCGTCAATGCGGACTGCCAGTTCATTAGCGGCGAACCCGCCAAACACCACCGAGTGGACAGCCCCGAGCCGCGCGCACGCCAACATGGCGATGACCGCCTCAGGAATCATCGGCATGTAGATGATAACGCGCTCACCTTTGGAAACGCCACGGCTGGCAAGGGCGCCGGCGAAGGTAGCAATTTCATCGCGAAGCTCCAAGTAGGTATAGGTTTTGACCGTGTTCGTAACAGGACTGTCATAGATCAGTGCAGCTTGGTCTGCGCGGCCGGTTTCCACATGCAGATCCACGGCGTTATAGCATGTGTTCAGCACACCACCGGGAAACCAGCGGTAGAATGGCGGGTTTGACTTGTCGATGACCTGGTTCCAGGTCTTGATCCAAACGATCTCCTGGGCTGCTTCGCTCCAGAATCCCTCAGGGTCTGTCAGTGACCGATCAAAATCGTCTTTGTAGCTGGAACCCATGTCGATTATCCCCATTGCCTCCAGCGGGGCTGGAGCCTCAACTCTCGGCACCCTATATTAAAATACGCGTAAAGCTAAATCTTATAATACACACCCGCCGGTTGGGAAAATAGGGAGGATGACCCATGGTCACGGGGTCCACACACGGGGGTGGTTCACCCCCTGATATCGTCGATCTTGGTGAACAGCTATCCTTAGGAATCGTTCCCGAAAAGATGCACGCCTTCGTTGTCCGCCAGGACCGCTTTGGCGAACCCAAGAAAGCGTGGCAGCGTGAGGTGATACCGGCACCCGCTGTGGGGCCGAAGGATGTACTCGTCTACGTCATGGCCACGGGGATCAACTACAACAACGTATGGGCGGCCCTCGGTTATCCTGTTGACGTTATCGCCGAACGTCAGAAGAAGGGTGAGCCCGAGGATTTTCACGCCGGCGGCAGCGACTGCTCGGGCATCGTTTGGGCTATCGGCGATCAAGTCACTGAGGTCGCGGTTGGTGATGAAGTCGTCGTCCACAGCGGCTGGTGGGAACTGGATGACCCTTGGGTGTTGTCTGGCAAGGATCCAATGCTTGCGTCATCCGCGCGAATATGGGGCTACCAGACTAACTATGGAAGCTACTGTCAGTTCGCCCGCGCGCAGTCACACCAGTGCCAACCGAAGCCCAAGCACCTGACCTGGGAAGAAGCTGCTTGCTACATGCTCTGCGCATCGACCGCCTACCGCATGTTAATGGGTTGGTCGCCGCATACCGTTGAAGAAGGCGATGTGGTCCTTGTTTGGGGCGCAGCGGGTGGTCTTGGCAGTATGGCGGTTCAGATCACCGCAGCCCACGGTGGCAAGCCTGTCGCTGTAGTCTCCGACGAGGACAAACGCCAATTCTGTATCGACCTCGGCGCCATCGGCGTGATTAATCGAAACGAGTTCGAACACTGGGGCACGATGCCCGACATCTCAAGCACCGAGTGGGGGCCGTGGATGAAAGGAGCGCGTGCCTTCGGTAAGGCAATCTGGGAGGCGGTCGGCGAACGCGAGAGCCCACGGATTGTGTTTGAGCATCCGGGGGAGGCAACGCTCCCGACATCCGCTTTCGTCTGTGATACCGGCGGAATGATAGTCATTTGTGCTGGTACGACGGGATACAACGTGACGATGGACCTCCGTTATCACTGGATGATGCAGAAACGTTTCCAGGGCAGCCATCTCTCTAACGATGTGCAGGCAGCCGCCATTAATCAGTTAATTATCGAAAAAAAGGTCGACCCCTGTCTCTCGGATACCTTCACGTTTGACGAAATCGGCCATGCGCATCAGTTGATGCACGAGAACAAACATGCCTACGGGAACATGGCCTGTCTCGTCAACGCGACAAGAACGGGCCAAGGAACCCAATGAATCGTGGTTACTAGCAGCAATACATCCCCTCCTGTTGACTCGGACCCTAACGTCTCCCTCCGAGAGCGATTTGTGTCCGGGTCGCTTTTTGAGGTGTGGTCCGCAGTATCGCCAACAAAAAAATTACAAGAACTCCTATGCAAGATCGCAATAACCATCAAAAAATGACAAACCGTTCTAGTAAAATTAAATTACCGTGAACTTTTAGGTGGTTTGTGAATCGTCAATCATTTTGATAGTGGACCAGGTGGCTCGGTTGTCGATAAGGAAGAGCGATCTGAAATCGTATTCAGCCATTCGACTAGCAAGGGGTGGCCTTTACGCCATTCAAATTCAGGATTCCATATCTCAAGTTGTAATGCGCAGGCCAGGGTAATTTGCACCATATTAATTTGCCCATGCATCAAAGGATTGTCTATTTCCTCTTCCCAGGTGTCTGCCAGTCGCTGTAAACGCCGCTGCTCATGGTCAATGATCGTTGGTGAGCGTTCTTCTTCCCGACGCAAAAGTTCGCGGATCCAAACGCTAGCGCCTTCAACCATGGTTCGGCCCAAAGCCTCAAGACGCCAGAGTTCCCAACCGGCATTGCCTTGTGGGATCATGAACTTAGGGGACCCTTTACAGTGATCAAGGTATGAACAAATCAGTTGAGAGTCTTCCATCCCTACCCCGTCATCTCGGACTAAATAGGGGACACGGCCTGATGGATTGATTTTATAATAGGGGCTTCCGATTTCACGTGTGCGCGCAATAATAGTCTCAGTTGCAGATTCCAGCCCTTTTTCAGCCAACATAATGCGTGCCATACGGGCGTAAGGCGAATACAGTGTGATGTATAACTTCATGTGATTTAGGCCCAAAAATTATATTAGTTCTTAAGTTCGTTACCTTCCCCTGCGAACGATACTAATTTTTAATTTAGAACCGGTTGCGTTGGGGGCTCTACCCCCATTAAGTAGTTCTTCGCAAGGAGAGAGTTTCGCGCGGTTTAAGTTGATGTTCTGGCTAAAGCCATTGATGAAAGTATGACGGAATATCAACGTTGGGCAAGATGGCTTCTAGTCTCGGTGGGGCGTAGTTTAACGGTAGAACGAGCGGCTCTGACCCGCTTAGTCCTGGTTCGAATCCAGGCGCCCCAACCAATCTATATCGTTCAGCCTCACCTCGACATGCCCGAGAGGCTGTTAGCGCATGGCGCTGCCATCATCGACCGCCATGCGGTTACAACCAAGACTAATGAGATAACAAAATGGCAATCCGCAAAAGTAACACAAATAAGCCCGCCTTCGTTGGCATGGAAGTGAAAAAGATCTGTAAGTGCTTGATGAACAGTAAGAGATTTATGTTCGGACACATCGGCGAACGGGTCTGTCCGTCGTACAAGAAAATCTCGATCTAGCGCTCCAGCGGCATCATCGCCTGTGCCTGTTTCACCCCTCCACTGTAATTAACTAAGGGCATGCTAAATTCTTCCTATTGACGCTGGCCCGGCGTCGGGCCAGACTTTGCTCCATGGATGCCACTGACAGCGTTGGCGGGAACGGAAGGCCGGGAACCGAGACGATAATCTCGGTGAATGCCAAGTTCAGGATCGGTATGTCCGTCCGCCACCGGGTCTATGGGTTCCGGGGCGTTATCTTTGACGCCGATCCCACCTTTAACAACACTGAAGAATGGTACCAGAGTATTCCCGAAGATGTGCGGCCGAAGAAAGACCAGCCATTTTATCACCTCCTCGCGGAGACGATCGAGAAGGCGCCCTATATCGCCTATGTCTCGGAACAGAACCTGGTGCCGGAGGATGAGAACGAGGAGCCGATCAACCATCCGGGCCTCGACGAGTATTTCGTCGGCATCGAAGATGGGATGTTCATCCCGCGCCAGAAGCTGAACTGATCTTACCGCATGTCGCTGGCCGGTCTCGCCCGCGCTTCCTGAAAGTTAGTGTTCGGTTGAGTGGCCTTAGAGGGGCACTCTAAGGTCAGTTCTTGCAGACATGATCCATCAAGCGGCCCATAAAGGCCTCGCATTCGTCAATCTGCTTGAGTTCGATGAACTCGTTCGGTTTGTGTGCCTGGTTGATAGAACCGGGGCCGCAGACTACCGAAGGGATACCCGAGCGCTGTTGGAACAGTCCGGCTTCGGTGCCAAAGGCGATCTTGGAATCGTCATTGCGCCCGGCGAGTGCTTTGACGAAGGTAACGACCTCGTCCTCAGGGTTTATATCAAGGCCGGGCATATCGTTATAACACTCGATGCTAATGCCAGTGTCCTTGCTGACGGCATGCATCAATGGCTCCAAGGTGTCACGCGCGTAGGCTCGAATTTCGTCCTCGATCGTTTGCGGTTCGTCGGAGCCGATGTAACGGAACTCGAATATAATGTGGCAGTCCTTCGGCACGATGTTCAAAGCCGTGCCGCCGTCGATTACACCGGTGTGCACGGTCGTGTGGCTGACATCGTAGTCGTCGTCGAACGGGCCTTTGGCCTCGAACCTGCGCGCGATGTCCTTCATATGGGCGACGAGATCGGCCGCGTACTCGATAGCGTTGACGCCTTTAGGCGCCAGGCTGGAATGGGCCTCGAGGCCGCGTACGTGAGCAGTGTAGCTGCGTTTACCCTTGTGGCCGACGACTACACCCATGTTGGTCGGCTCGCCGACGATGCACATGGTAGGCTTGACTGGCAGGCCGTTGAGCTTGTCGAGAAGGCGGCGGACGCCGATACAGCCGACTTCCTCGTCGTAGGAAAAGGCGAGGTGGATGGGTGTTTGTAGGCCGCGCTCTAGAAATCGGGGTAGCATCGCCAGCACGATAG
>PTLJ01000159.1 GCA_002938045.1 Alphaproteobacteria bacterium MarineAlpha3_Bin4 | reverse complement strand
GTCGTTCAAGCTCCAGTTCACGGAGTTCTTCAGATGACAAAGATGCAAATAGCAGGATGTCCTTAAGGGAATACTTATCGGGATTCTTTTTAGCGACCCTCATCTAACCCTCTCAACAATGTTGAGGAATAAATATTTTCCGAAACAGTTATACGAAATGACCTTGATGAAAAATAACAGGCAGCGATCAATCTCAACTAATATGGATTTTACCGAAAAAAATGTGCGACGGAAAGGTCAGCACGTTTGAGTAGCCCAGTTGGTCATCCTAGCCGATGGCCTTGGTGAATTTGGAGCCGTTCATGCCCCACACGGCCAATTGTAGATGACGATTCTGGGTGCTCGCTATGGACCAAGCGTTGACCTTCTGTCCACTCGTTGGCGATGTTGATCTTGTTGATCCAGAGCGAGCGCAGGATTGCCTCCAGTAACGTCCGCATATAATCGCTGTCGTTGACGACTAGGATATTCAGGCCACTGAAGTTATAACTTGGTACCGGATGGATCACGCTCGCACCCGCTACTTTCCGTAATTACCATGGATCAAGTGAATTCCATTGTTTTCATTTTTTGAGAGAATCAACGCTAGTAGCCGTAGTTCGCGGTTGCTGCTGGGAATCTAAGGAAGTTTAGGGTTGAGTTTCGCGTTAGACATGGCGGTCGCTTATCTGAAGGTACTCTCCCTTGCCGTGTTGATCATGGCCGCCGTTTGGATGGTGAGCAGGATATCCGTCAAACTGTATGAAAAGAGGCGGGATCCGGGGGAATAGGTCCGACCCAAGAACTTGTGCAATGGACAACCGCCCCGCAAGATGGATATGGCTGGCAGTCGCCGTTATTTTTCTCGGCGCGCTGGTGATCTATCTTATCGCCTTCTTTCCCGAGGCTGTTGCGGGGCGCGATGGCCAGATCGGCCTTACCCATGGCCTGATTTTCCTTTCCGTACTCGGCGGCAGCGCTATCCTTCACCGCCGCATGCGGCCCGGTCACGTCCTGCGTTATGCTGCCATTTGGATCGCAGTCGCGGTCGCGGTTCTTGGAGCCTATAGCTTCCGTTATGACGCGGCACGGCTCGGCGAGCGGTTGCTCGGCGAATTGGTGCCACACCGCGGTATCGTCCGTGACGGCGTGGTCACGGTGCGTGCAGGGCAAGGCGGCCATTTTGTTGTCGAGACCGAAGTCAATGGTATCGCTATCCGCTTTCTTGTCGATACGGGCGCCAGTGACGTGATTCTCAGCCCGGCCGACGCCGCGCGGCTCGGTTTTAATCTTTCGGACTTGCGCTACATCCGTACCTACCGGACCGCCAACGGCATAGTTCAGGGCGCGCCGGTGCGGCTCGATCGGGTGGCGGTGGGGTCGATTGCGTTGACAAACGTGCGCGCGTCGGTCAACGGCGCGCCGATGCGGCGTTCTCTCTTGGGTATGAGTTTCCTGTCACGGCTGTCCGGTTACGAGGTGCGCGACGATAGGCTGACCCTCAGGCCGTGATCGGACGCCGCTCGGCCAGCACCCGATTTTCGATTTGAACCCGGTGCATTAGCAAAATGCCGGTCAGCACCGAGAATACAAAGGCGATCCACCAGGCGCCGAAGACCGACGGCAGGACGGCGATCTCGGCGGCGACGATCACGTAGTTGGGATGGCGTAGATAGCGATAGGGGCCGCGGCGGACCAGCGGCAGGCCGGGGGCGGTGATGACCCTCGTTGTCCAGAACTGACCAAGGGAGACAAGGACCCAGACGCGGGCCGTCTGCAATAGCACGAACAACGCTAGTAGAGGCCAATTGACGGGCGCTTGCGACGGCACCAGCACAAGGATCGCTGCCAACCAAGCCACATGGGTGAGAACGATCAGCGGGTAGTGGCCGGCGCCGACTTCCACGCCGCCTCTGGCGAGTAGGCGGCGGGTGTTGCGTCGGGCGATGAAAAGCTCCGCAAGCCGTTGCAGCGCGACCAGCCCGACCAGGAGCCAAGCCCAGCTCATCGGCATTCGATGGTTGCGAGCCCGGCGGTGAAGCCGGGCCCCAGCGCGCTCATCAGATAGGCGCCGCTAGCGCCGTTGGCGAGTGTCCGCTCGAGCACAAACATCACCGACGCCGCCGACATGTTGCCGTAATCGCGCAGCACATCGCGGGTTGTCTTCAGGCCGCCCGGCTCAAGGCCGAACACGTCCTCCAGGGCGGTGACCACCTTGGCGCCGCCGGGGTGGCAAATAAAGCCATCTATGGCACCGAGATCGAGGCCCAGCCGGGTAAGATAGGCGTCGACAACGGCCGGCAGGTCGCGCCGCACGAGAGCTGGGATGTCGCGCGAAAAGATGACGCCGAGGCCGTCGTCCTCGACCGACCATCCCATCACGCCGAGGGTATCGGGCCATGTGTGTTCACCCCAGCCGATTACTGCAGCGCCGTCGCCGTCGGTCGAGATCAGTGCCGCGGCGGCGCCGTCGCCAAACAGCGCCGTGGCGATAACGTTGCTCTTGGAAAGATCCGCCCGTCGGAAGGTCAGGCCGCAAAGTTCGGCGACCAGTAGCAGCACCGGTCGGCCCGGCCGCGCCGTCGCCAGTTCGGCGGCCCTGGCTAATCCGAGGACGCCGCCGGCGCAACCGAGGCCGAACAGCGGCATGCGTTGCACCTCGGGCCCCAACCCGAGACGGGAAATGAGCCGAGCGTCGAGGCTGGGCGTAGCAATGCCCGACGTTGAGACGCAGACCACGGCGCCAATATCGGCGGCGTCGACACCGCCCCGTTGTAGACACTGGGTTGCCGCTGCCTCCGTCAAATCGCTTGCGTTGCTGAGATAGAGCTCGTTCTTGTCCCGCCAGCCATGATCATCGTCGTACCACGAGAGCGGCACGCAAGAATACCGAACCTCGATGCCGGCGTTGTCATAAGCGGGCAGCAAGCGCTCGATATCGCCGGCGTGGTCGGCGAACGACCGGCGCGCCCATTTGCGGACATCAGACTGTGCCAGCCTGTGGGGTGGAACCGCCGTTGCCACGGCAAGGATACGGGGGCGGTCGCTCATCTCGGGTTTCCAGGCATGGTAATCATTCGGCGCTGGCGCACCATACCACGCAAGCATGGCAGTGTCGAAACGGCGCCCGCCATCAAATCATCGTGAGCCGGTTAGGGTCTAGTTCCGCTCGCCAGCGGGATCAGGAGACACCTAGTGCAGCTTGGCGTCCTTGGGACGCACTTCGCAGAGTAAATCTTCCGCAGCGCGGGCGATCTTCAACCAGACGGCGCGACCTGCCAGGTCGCTCCTATCCCGGAGTTGATCGGCCCTGATATTGGCGCCGACGGGTGCCATTTCTCCGTATTCCTCGATCAACAGGTTGGCGGTGCGGAAGATTTCCGATTTGGTGCCCATCTTGCGTTCTAATCGGTTGCCGATCCGGTCAGTTTGATGATGTCGGTCATGGTCACGCCGAGGCGGTCCTCGATGACCACGACTTCGCCCATGGCGATGATACGGTTGTTGGCATGAATTTCGATATCGTCGCCGACGCCGTGATTGAGTTCGACGACAGCGCCGCGGCCCAGTTTCAGAATCTGGCTGATCGGCATCGTCGCGGTGCCGAGCACTGCCGTGATCTCGACGTCGACGCCGAACAGGGCCTCAAGTTCTGTCGTGTCGCTCGGTTTGCCCATTGCCTCCCCGATGGTTTGCGGGGCTTCTTCTTCTGCCATGTTTCTACCCTTGAACTGTACCCAAACGATTATAACTAAGGCCAGTTAACTCGCCGTTAATGGGGGCGGGCAGGCCGAAACCCATACTAACACAGTTTGCCAGCCGATATCAGATTGCGCCGCTTTGGTCGATGATTCCAGTCAGCAGTTCGACCCAGCGCAGAAGATCGTGTAGCGCCTTGTCTTTGAAACTCATGACTGTGAGCTGGCATGGTGTTGATTAGAGGATCACGCTTAAGTCCGCTCGTGCCCTCGGCGCCGTTGATTATTTGAACCATCCGCTCGAGTCTGAGGTCTCTGGCATAGAAGTGGTGGCCGCTATCGGCGACGAAGGTGTAGACCTCAACGGTTTCATCCGACAGTTCGATACTGACTATCTTCGGCGCAAAAGCATTACCGACGAGCTCACGCCCATTAAAGCAGTCGACGATGATTTCGCTGTCCTCGACCGCGATCCAAAACGCCAGGCCCCGGCGCGGACTGCCGCAATCGAATCCCAGCACCAGGCCCGATGCATCAGGCGTACCGCGGTATTGGTGTGAGTAGATGTAGAGATCTCGATGATAGTCGCTGA
>PTLJ01000158.1 GCA_002938045.1 Alphaproteobacteria bacterium MarineAlpha3_Bin4 | reverse complement strand
CTTTATTGCCGCGCGTTTCGACGAGGACATCGACCCTCATCTCAAGGCCTTAGCGTCGCCAAAACCGGATACGTCGGTCATCGGCATGCTCAGCCTGCTTGCATTCCTGCAGTGGAAACTGAAAATCGGGCCGGTGCTCGGCCTATCCAGTTGGGTCGGTGGCCTGCTCGGGCCGGCAATCAACACCTACCACAACCGGATGACGCGTCGCACCATAGAAAGCGAGATTCCCAGGCTCGTCCGCCAGGGCAGCTTACCCGAACTGTTTGATCTCATCGATAATGCCGAGAAGCGGCGCGAAGACCGTGATGGCTTCGAGGCGGCGAAGGCGGAATGGGTCGCGATGGAAGAGGAAATCATGGATATCGAAGGCTCCGGCGAGGAGCGGCTGACCAAGGCCGAACGATCGGGCCAACAGGCGGCGGCGATAATGTCGATCGTGATGTCGATGATCGTTGTCACCTTCATGTTCCTGGTCGAAGTCTGGTAACACTCGGCAGCAGTTAAGAGAACATTATGGCGACGCAACCCATGAGATTTGAGCAGGCCGGGCAAGAAGACAATTGGCGCCGCCATCTGATTTGGGGCGGCGTTATCCTCGTGCTGGTGATGATGATCTCACTGCCGACAGTGATGATCATCGGCGTCGGTATGCTACCGACGATTGTTGCCGGCCTGATTGATCGCACAGATCAGAAATTCTCAATGTTCTGCGTTGGCGGTCTCAACTTCGCTGGCGTATTTCCCTATTTGATGCAGGTTTGGTCCGAGGACCACACGATCGCCAACGCCGGTAGCATTCTGACGGACTTGTTCGCGCTGACCATCATGTTCAGTTCTGCCGGCTTCGGCTGGATGCTGGTCATCGCCGTACCGCCGGTGATCACCGCCTTCCTCGCCATTCTCGACGAAACCAAGCTCAAGCAGCTTAAGGCCCAGCAGCAACGGATTTTGGAAGAATGGGGCGACAGTACCGCCAGAAAAGATGTTGCTGACGAGACGGCGGAACGAGAGGACCAACTGGCCGAAGCGGCCCCGGCCCCGGTTCCCGAGGCGGGTTGACGCCCAACGACGCCGATTGCCTGTTCAGCAGGAAATGCGGTGCTCGATGATGGTGTTCTTGACTGATTTGCGGAGCTTCTCGAAGGCGCGCACCTCGATCTGACGGATCCGTTCGCGCGACACGCCGTAATGTTGGCTGAGATGCTGAAGTGTCGTTGGCGTATCCTTCAACCGGCGTTCGGAGATGATATGGCGCTCGCGGTCCGATAGACCGGTCATCGCCTTGGCCAAAAGGTTTCGTTGCACTCTCAATTCTTCCGACACACCGAGTTTATGCTCCTGGTCGTCGCATTCCTCGACCAACCAATCCATCCACTCGCCTTCACCGTCCTCACGCAGCGGTGCGTTCAACGAGTGGTCGGGGCCGATCAGTCGACGGTTCATGTTGACAACCTCGAATTCGGGAACATTGAGCCGCGCCGCGATCCGCTTGATCTGCCCGGGCTCCAAATCGCTGCCTTCGTTCGCCTGCATCTGGCCCTTGAGTTTGCGCAGGTTGAAAAACAGTTTCTTCTGCGACGCCGTCGTTCCCATCTTCACCAACGACCACGAATGCAAGATGTATTGCTGGATCGATGCGCGGATCCACCACATGGCATAAGTGGAGAGGCGACAGCCGCGGGCGGGGTCAAACCGCTCGACCGCCTGCATCATGCCGACGTTTCCCTCGGAGATAAGATCGCCGAGGGGCAGGCCGTAGCCCCGGTATCCCATGGCGATCTTGGCTACCAGCCGCAGATGGCTAGTTACCAACTTGTCGACGGCAGCGAGATCGCGCGCGTCGCGCCAGCGGTTAGCCAGTTTGACCTCTTCCTCCAGTACCAGCATCGGATAGCGGCGGATCCACTGGAGATAGAGCGATAAGCTGCCGTCAGGCGAGATAGCCGGTCTGTAATTGGTAGACGCCATAACGCCTATCCTCTCCCGTAACCCGAGGCATATTGCTCTATCCGAAATCTGCGTTCGTGTAGCTTTTTGAGTTTCGAAAATAATACCTACCAATATTACTCAAGTATATAAATAAATTACACAACATCTAAACGTTCCATCAATATATTGAAATAACATGGTAATTTACTTTGAAATCGAAGCGTTTTTCCAGTCCCCGGATGCCTGAAACCAAGCAAATATGCGTGAAGTGCTTGGGATTGAATTGCGGCGGCGATATCACAGAAATCCCGCCCACGCCCTCGCAGGCGGCGCTTGCCGCCACCATAGAGCGGGTCGCCGACTACTGGGCAACCGATGTTCGCCATATGCACTCTAATTTGATGCGTGCGACCGGTCGTCAGCCGGCACTCGACTAGGCTTGCCATCGTGCCAACACGGCGCCGCATCTTGTAACGAGTCAGCGCCGGCTTGCCTCCGCGCGCCAGCACCGCCATCTTCTTCCGGTTGGCCGGGCTGCGGCCGACGTTGCCGGAGATTTCGCCCTTGGCCGGCCGTGGCACACCCCAGACCAGCGCCTGATAGGCGCGTTCCAAGCTGTGGGCGGCGAACTGCTCACTTAGGCCGGCGTGGGCACGGTCGTTCTTGGCCGCCACTATCAGGCCACTGGTGTCCTTGTCAAGGCGATGGACGATGCCGGGCCGGGTTACGCCGCAGAGACCTGAAAGGTTGTCACCGCAGTGAGCAAAGAGGGCGTTGACCAGAGTACCGGCGGGGTGGCCAGAGGCGGGGTGGACGACCAACCCAGCAGGCTTGTCGACGACGACCACATCAGCGTCCTCGTAGACGACGGTGAGTGGTATTTCCTCAGCCACCAGCCGCGGCGGCTCGGCCGCCGGTACGTCGACATGAAACCTCTGGCCGGCGCGTACTTTTGCCGACGCATTGCCAAGCACGGCCCCGTCTACCGTGACCCAGCCAGCGGCAATCAACACCTGGATGCGGCTCCTGGAGAGGCCTTCGATGGCGTCTGCTAGATAGCGGTCGACACGCATGCCGACCTTGTCCTCCAGGGCGGTAACGGTATATGTGGAGGCCTTGACCATCTAGGTAACTCCCTCTTCGCACGACTGGGCAGGGCGAGAACGATAGCATGCACGAGCGGGTTCTGAAGATAATCGTTATCGCAATGGGCATGCTGATCGTTGTCGGTGTCGCCGGGCTCGGTTACGGCTTTTATCAGAAGAGCCGCGATCTGGCATGGACGCCTTTCGCGCCGGCCGCCGAATCCACGATTTCAGCGACTCCAGCGCCAGCGGGACCGACGTTCGGCACCATCAGCCTGGACCTGCCCAAGGACTGTATCATCGCGCGCATCAACCCGGATGGCGATAGGATCTACCTCACCATCGGACCGCCCGGTCCCTGCAACCGTATCGTCGTCATTGATGTCGCCGGCGGCCGCGTCCTCGGCACGGTGCAGCCGCAGCCGTGATTTTGATCTCGCCAACATTGCTCAAGCTCATCACCGACGCGGCCGAGTCCGCCTATCCTGCCGAGTGTTGTGGCCTCCTGGCGGGCCGCGACGCCAACGGCGAAGTGGTCGTCACCCGCGTGGCACCGAGCCGCAACCTTTCGGAGACGGACGTCTGCGACTCCTTCGAGGTTGACCCCGAGGTCCGTTTCAGGTTGATGCGCGAGCTCGGAACTTTCGACGGTCACACAGCAGAGCGCATCGTCGGCCATTATCACTCACACCCGGACCACCCGGGCAAGCCGTCCGAGCGTGACATCGCGATGGCCTACGAGCCCGACCTAGTGTGGCTGATCACCACTGTCGGGGCGGGCTGCGCGACGGCGACGGCAGCGTATCTGATCGCTCGGGAAAGCGGCCGTTTTCAACAAATCAAATTACGCATTACCGAGTGAGCGCGCTATCCTTGACGGCGAACGGCGGTAAGACACCCGGGAGGCCAGAATTTGAACTTCGCAAGCGACAACGTAACCGGCGCTGCGCCGGAGATTCTCGCCGCCATCAAAACCGCCAACGCGGACGCCCTGATGCCCTACGGCAACGATGAGTCGACGCGCCGCGTCGAGAACAAGATACGCGAGATTTTCGAGACCGACGCTGATGTCTTCCTCGTCGCCACTGGCTCAGCAGCCAACTCGCTGGCCCTGGCGGTGCTGACGCCGCCTTATGGGGCAGTTGTCTGCCACTGCGAAAGCCATGTCAACGAGGACGAATGCGGCGCACCCGAGTTTTTCACCAGCGGCGCCAAGCTGATCGTCCTCAAAGGCGACGGCGCCAGGATCGACGCTGCCAATCTCGACCACGTC
>PTLJ01000157.1 GCA_002938045.1 Alphaproteobacteria bacterium MarineAlpha3_Bin4 | reverse complement strand
TCATGGAACCAAGCCATGGAACTACGCTGGTAAGATTCTAAGGATTGCTAAGATTTGATTCTCATCATCAGAAACGTTTCTTTGTTTATTGTTTTATAATAAATTGTTAACGATAAAATCTACCATTTAACATTAATAGCGGAAAAATGTACCGTAAGCGTGACCGCCATCACAGCGGAGAACGCAAACATCGCCTATCGTATTGCCATCATATCTGGAAAGCCGAACCCGCACAGCACCCCTGATAAGGGTAAACGGCCAGAATTGGCACGGCGCGAAACCACCGGCCTAAATCCTTCCGAGGGAAGGTAACGGCAGCGGAACCGCCGAAGCGAGTGCTGAAGTTTGGGAGATTACGATCATGTATAAGGATACTCAAAAACGGTGGGTAGATGCCTTGCTGTTAGGTAATTATCTATCAGTTATGTTAGCTATGGCTCGAAAATTTCTCTTAGTCTTGCTCTTCGCCTGGCTCGCAGCAGCTGCAATCTCGACGGGAATTCTGGGGGTCGTCAAGTGGGTTGACAAGGTGCGTGTCGAGCACGAGGCGCTTGCTGCCGTAACGATCCACTTCTCCACCCACATGGTGGCGCAAGAAATTAGCGGCTGGGAGTTCCAGCGTCCCCACATTATCGACGGCGTCGACTTCTCGCACCGCCGCCACGCCGTCGCTATTAAGTCGCGCCCCAAGAGCGCCCAGCATTCGTAACTGAAGTTGGCGTACATGGACGCTGCTGGCTGTACTCCCGTCGAACCCGAGAATATGCAAAGAAAAGGCTCGGCTGCGGCGACAAATCCATCTCCGATGACGTCTGCCCGCGTAGCGGGATGGTCGCGAGCCTGTAGGGAACCGGCCTAGCCTCTATCTTTGAGTCTTTTGAGAAGCTTCAGCCGCAAAGCATTGATTTTTATGAAACCTTCTGCGTCACCCTGATTGTAAACAGCGTCTTCCTCGAAAGTCACCATAGCAGCGTCGTATAAACTGTTGGGCGACTTGCGGCCGGTGACGATGACATTGCCCTTATAGAGCTTGAGCCTGACGGTGCCGGTAACCCGCTCCGAGGCTTGGTCAATAGCAGCCTGCAGCATCTCGCGTTCCGGCGCAAACCAGAACCCGTTGTATACTAGCTCGGCGTAGCGAGCCATCAGTTCATCCTTTTGGTGCATGGCACCACGGTCGAGGGTGATGCTCTCCATAGCGCGGCGCGCGGTGAACAAAACCGTGCCCCCCGGAGTTTCGTAAATGCCGCGCGACTTCATGCCGACGAAGCGGTTCTCGACGATGTCGGTAATGCCGATGCCGTTGACGCCGCCGAGCTCATTGAGCCGTGTCAGTATCGACGCCGGCGTGAGCTTTTCCGAATCGACAGCGACCGGATCGCCGGCCTCGAAGTCGATGGTGATTTGGGTCACCTGGTCCGGCGCCTTCCAGGGCGGCACGATTCGGGTATAAACGCTCTCGTCCGGCTCTACCCATGGGTCCTCCAGCGCCTTCCCTTCCGACGAGATGTGCAGCAGGTTTGCATCCTGGCTATAGGGCGGCTCACCTCGCTTGTCCTTCGGGATCGGGATCTGGTTCTGCTCGGCATATTCGATCAGTCTTGCCCGCGATTTGAACTCCCATTCACGCCAAGGCGCGATGACGCGGATGTCCGGTTTAAGGGCGTAGTAAGCGAGCTCGAATCGCACCTGGTCGTTGCCCTTGCCGGTTGCGCCGTGGGCGACGGCATCGGCGCCAGTCTCCTCCGCGATCTCGATTTGGCGCTTAGCTATCAGCGGCCTAGCAATCGAGGTGCCCAACAGATAAGCGCCTTCGTAGATGGCGCCCGAACGGAACATCGGGAAGACAAAATCGCGGACGAATTCCTCGCGCAAGTCGTCGACGTAAATTTCCTTGATCCCCAACATCTCCGCCTTCCTACGAGCCGACTCCAATTCTTCGCCCTGGCCCAAGTCAGCAGTGAAGGTGACGACCTTGCACCCGTAGGTGTCTTGCAGCCATTTGAGGATGACCGAGGTATCGAGGCCGCCTGAATAGGCAAGCACCACCTTTTTGACATCGTCGGACATGTTCCGTTGCCCCCGAAAAATTTAGCCCCAATCGGAGCCGGACGCAGTATAGGTAAACGTTTAGGCGGGGCAAGCGTCGCACCGCTTGTCGGCCCAATCGCCGGCACCTAGACTATCGGCCATGGTTTTGGATGACCTTGAAACACCGGCGCTGGTCCTCGACAAGCAACGCCTCGTCGTCAACACCGCGGCTATGACGCAACGGATGAAATATCTTGGTGTTGGGCTCCGACCTCATCTCAAAACGGCCAAATCGGTCGACGTCGCTAGAATGGCACTTGATGGAAACTTCGGCGGCGTCACTGTTTCCACCTTGGCCGAAGCCGTCTACTTCCTCGATCACGGCATCCGGGATATCACCTATGCGGTCTGTATAGTGCCAACGAAGTTGGACGCGGCGGCGGCGCTATCCGAACGCGGCGCCGATCTTAAGTTGATCACCGACAATCCAGAGGCCGCCCGTGCTATCGCGGAACACGCCGAATCGCATCAGGTGTTAGTCGAGATCGACTGCGGCGAGCACCGCACTGGGGTAGCTCCGGACTCGAACGCGCTCTTAGCGATCGCCGATACCATCAACCGATCCGAACGCTCGCGTATAGTCGGCGTCCTCACTCACGCCGGGCATTCCTATTTATGCCGCAATCGAGAGGAGATGGAAGCAGTCGCCGATGACGAACGATTAGCGGCCGTAACGGCGGTGGAGCGTCTCAAAAGCGCCGGCCACGATTGCTCCGTCGTCAGCGTCGGCTCGACACCGACGGCGACCTTCGCCAAGAGCCTCGCTGGAGTCAGTGAAGCACGTCCCGGGGTTTATGTTTTCATGGACCTGTTCCAGGCCGGCATCGGCGTTTGTTCGCGCTCGGACATCGCGCTCACGGTCCTTGCCTCAGTTATTGCGCACAGGCCAGAGGTTAACGAGCTAATTCTCGACGCTGGGGGGCTAGCCCT
This sequence comes from Alphaproteobacteria bacterium MarineAlpha3_Bin4, assembly GCA_002938045.1. Lineage (GTDB taxonomy): Bacteria > Pseudomonadota > Alphaproteobacteria > Rhodospirillales > Casp-alpha2 > PTLJ01. Next base: position 1,299 of record PTLJ01000157.1, on the reverse strand, counting down.
ATCGAAAGACCGCTCAACCCAAGCGCTTGGTGAAGATTGCGGCTATGGCCTTGTCTGCGACGTTATCACCGCCGAACCGATCTCGGGCCTCGTTGTTGCCGGAGTTCATCAGGAGCACGGGCAAGTTACCGCGCCGTCACCGATACCGTTTGAGCGCCTTCCTGTCGGCACTAAGGTCCGTGTTATGCCCAACCACGCCTGCATGACAGCAGCTGCGCACGATACCTACAACGTCATAGACGGTGGCATCGATATCGTCGCCACGTGGGATCGGTGCCACGGCTGGTGAGGCTCAGGTCTGCCGCCGCTTAAACGCGTTGGTCAAGCTCTGGCCGTGGCTTCTAAAGGTTTGGCGGCAGGATATTTCCGCACCCGCTCGCTGTCTGATTTCAGCTGTCCGCAAGCGGCGAGGATATCGCGGCCGCGTGGCACGCGGATCGGCGCCGAATAGCCAGCGTCGTTGAGCATGTCGGCGAAGCGTTTTATCGCCTGGCGAGACGAGCACTCGTAGGGCGCGCCAGGCCAACCGTTGAATGGGATCAGGTTGAACTTGGCCGGAATGCCACGGATGCGGCGGATCAATTCGTGGGCGTCGGCGGCGCTGTCGTTGACGTCTTTCAGCATCACATATTCGAAGGTGATACGGCGCGCGTTGTTGGCGCCCGGATACGCGCGGCACGCGGCTAACAGTTCGCCCAGTGGGTGTTTGCGGTTGATCGGCACGAGAACGTCGCGCAACTCGTCGGTTGGCGCGTGTAAGCTTACCGCCAGGTTGACGCCCAATTCCTCACCGCAGCGTTCCATCAGCGGCACCACTCCCGAAGTCGAGAGCGTGATCCGCCGTTTCGAGAGCGAGATCCCTTCTGGGTCCATGATGACCGTGAGCGCGTGGGCTACGTTGTCGAAGTTATAGAGCGGCTCTCCCATGCCCATCATGACGATGTTCGAGATCATCCGCTCTCCTGCCGGGCTCGACCAATCGCCGCAGGAATCGCGGGCCAGCATCATTTGGCCGACGATCTCCGGCGCAGTGAGATTGCGGACAAGCCGCTGCGTGCCGGTGCGGCAGAATGGGCAGGTCAGGGTACAGCCGACCTGCGACGAAATGCAGAGCGCGCCGCGGTCCTGTTCGGGGATGTAGACGCACTCGACTTCGTTGCCGTCGGCGAAGCGAACCAGCCATTTACGGGTATTATCATGCGACGTCTGAATGTTGCCAACGCCGGGCCGACCGACTACATAGCTCGCAGCCAGCCTCTCTCTCGACGCTTTGCTTAGCGTCGTCATCACCGCAAAATC
>PTLJ01000156.1 GCA_002938045.1 Alphaproteobacteria bacterium MarineAlpha3_Bin4 | reverse complement strand
AACGTCGTTCGCCGAGCGCCGGCTGAATCTGGGATATCGGCGCGTTGAGTTGCTCGGCGACGGACCCCTGGGGGCAGCTGGAACCATCTATCGTGGCCACGAGTTCCATTACGCCACCATCGTCGCTGAAGGCCCTGGCGAGCCGCTGTTTCAATCTACGAACGCGAGCGGCTGCGACAACGGGACCACCGGTCTTCGGCTCGGACCTGTCAGCGGCTCCTTTATCCATCTGATCGACACAGAATCCCCTACCTGACGCTGTCGGCGTGACATCCGGGTTGCCAATCGTCGCCGGAAACGCTACCACCTCACGGGAGGGCAAACGGAGTGCCTGTTATGGTCAGACGCGCCACCGAAAAACGGCAAAATAGCGAATTCTGGAAGCGGAAATCCCTCGCCGATATGACCCGTGACGAATGGGAAGCATTGTGTGACGGTTGCGGGCGGTGCTGTTTAAACAAATTAGAGAATGAGACCACGGGTGAGATCTATTTTACTGACGTCGCTTGCCGCCTGCTCGACACCGAGACCTGCCGCTGCGTCAGTTACGACGACCGCAAGCGCTTCGTGCCGGACTGCCAGATCCTGACAACCAAGAACATCAAGCGCCTTTCGTGGCTGCCGAGAACTTGCGCCTATCGGCTGATCGCGGACGGCGAGGACCTCTATTGGTGGCACCCCTTGGTCTCCGGTGACCCCAAAACCGTTCATGCGGCTGGCATTTCTGTGCGCGGGCGCGTGGTCTCTGAACGCGATACCGAAGACCTGGAAGGCCATGTCGTCAGTTGGCCAAAACAGGTTCCTCGCAGGACAAGACCGTGACTGACGCGACAAAGACCTTCCCCGGCATCCTTGGTTTCGAGATGGCGGCTGCCTGAGTGGGTCGGATGGTCGAGACGCGCTTACGGCGGACTAGCGTCGAGATCGATGGACAAGCCGTGCCGGTCACGCTCCGGAAAAATTGCCGCGCCAGTCGGATGGCCATCAGGATCGATGCCGCCCGCAATGGCCGCGAGGACGGCGTCTTTGTCACCATCCCTACCGGTGCTAGCTTCGCCGCCGGCCTCGATTGGCTCAACGCCAAAGCGGTCTGGGTCGAAGAGCGACTGCGATCGCTAGCACCCCGCATTCCCTTCGCCAACGGTGCTTCGGTGCCGCTGATCGGTGTCGACCACATCATCCGCCATCGTCCGGACGCGCGCCGCGGGGTATGGTTGGAGCCCGGCGAGATCCACGTCAGTGGCCGGACCGAACACGTCGCCCGGCGGGTGCTGGATTGGTTCAAGCGCGAGGCGAGGCGCGAGATCACGCGTCGTGTTTCAGAAAAGGCTGGTCGGCTCGGCCGGCAACCGGGCCGGGTGACTCTTAGGGACACTCGCTCACGATGGGGATCCTGTGCTGCCAACGGCAATCTGAGTTTCTGCTGGCGGCTTATCATGGCGCCCGAGTTTGTGCTCGACTATGTCGTTGCCCACGAGGTAGCGCATCTGCAGGAGGCAAACCACAAACTCGCGTTCTGGCGCTCGGTGGCGGCGTTGACGAGCGACCCGGACACCGCGCGCGCGTGGCTCCGCAAGTATGGAGAAGGTCTCCATAGAATCGGTTAACTTCGAGATGGGGGTGTTGGAGGCTAATAGCCAATGCGCCACCGCATGGGAATGCCCGACCGCAAGTCTTTCCTTTCCGCCCACGGGTCGATATCCCTAGGGCGATAGCCACGAACCGCGGAGGAGAAAATATTGGATTGGCGGGTACTCGCGTTCGCCATAGGCTTGGTGGCATTCGGTATCGTCGTCCGGCTCCGTTACGAGTGCAGCCACGGGCCCTTGAAGGCGCACTTTGAGACCAAAACCAGGTTGCGTCTGAATTCCCTAGCTAAGGCCGTCTTCTATACTGCCGTGGTGCTCTGGTTTGTCGTCCCCGGCTACTATAACGATAACTTGACGGATGCATTTAAAGACCTGCTGGCTCCGGCTGAGGACACAGTCTCGAAGGCGGGTCAATGAAAAAGCTAAAGGCAGGTAAGCGCCGTCAGCCGGCGCTGCGCAAGGGGCGTAAGAAAAAGCCGCCGCCGGTCCGCCGGCAGATCGAAGAAACACCACCGCCCGGTGCCGTACCCGCTCCGGGTAGTGACATCCTCAACGAGGCAGCGCTTGCACTTCAAGCAGGCCGGCCGAGCGCCGCTCTCGCCCATTGCCAGGCGGCGCTGGCGACCGATTCGGGCAACGCCGAGGCGCTCAACCTGGCTGGCATCGCGCTGTTCCAACTGGGCGAGGCAAAACAAGCGCTGTCGATGCTGGAGACCGCGGTCGCCTACCATCCCGACCACATCGACGCCCTCAACAACCTCGGCAACGTAAGAAAGACCCTGGGATGGTTAACCGAGGCTGAAGCCGCCTACCTCCGCGCGTTGGAGGTTGATCCTGGTTATGTAAATGGGCGCTTCAACTTGGGCATTGTCCACGAGCTGATGGGCCGCTTCGCCGCAGCCGAGGCGGCCTACAGGCGATGTATCGCTGCACGGCCCGCGTTCGCCGAGGCCCATTTCAATTTGGCTAACGTGATGAAGGCACTCGGCCGTCTCGACGAGGCGCGGCAATCCTATCGTCTTGCGCTTGACCTCGACGCGGCCCTCGCCGCCGCTCACAACAACCTGGCTACCGTCGAACAGGAGTTTGGCCGGCTGGACGAAGCCGAACGTGGCTTTGCGAAGGCGATTGAACTCGACCCCGATTTCGGCGAGGCCCATTACAATGCTGGGGTCATTCTGCAGGAGACGGGCCGCTTCGAAGACGCGATCTCGGCCTATCGTCGAACCGTTGAGATTGAACCTGGCCACGCCGGCGCACAGGTCAACATTGGCTACGCCCTGAAGCAGCTCGATCGCCTCGACGAGGCCGAGGCCGCCTACCGCCGGGCGATGAGAATCGCGCCCGACTATGATAAGGTGGTCACTAACCTGGGCGATCTGTTGCTGGAATGCGGCAAACTGACCGCTGCTGTCGCCGTCTGCGACGACTTCCTTGCCGACCATCCCGGCAGCACCAGCGTGCTCGCCTTCAAGGCTATGGCGCTCGCAGAGGCTGGCGATGACGCGGGAGCACACGTTCTGCTCGATTTTGACCGTCTACTTGCGCCGATCATTATCGACGCGCCGGCTGGCTTCGCCGACGTCACTGCCTTCAATGACGCGCTTTGCGACCATGTTCTCGCCCATCCGTCACTAACACAGGCGCCAGCCAGCCACGCGACACGCCACGGCCGCCATTCGGGTGAGCTGCTGTCTGAGCCCTTGGGCCCGATGGCGAACTTCGAAGAAGTCGTCCGTGTCGCCGTCGAGGACTATTGCCAGGAACGGCCCGCAGATCCTGTGCACCCGTTCCTTGCCCAGCGCCCGGCCGGGCTGGGGTTGAGTATGTGGGGTGTAGTGATGGCGACCCAGGGACATCAGATTGCCCATATCCACCCAGCCGCTTGGCTTAGCGGTGTCTATTATCCGCGTTTACCTGACGCAGTCCGCGACGACGATTCCAATCACGCGGGCTGGATAGAGTTTGGCCGCCCGCCTGAGGACTTTCACAGCAGCGCTGAGCCGTCGCTCAAGCTGGTCCGGCCCGAGGAGGGGCTGATGATCCTGTTCCCGTCATATTTTTATCACGGAACGGTGCCGTTCCGCGCCGAAAGCCCGCGGTTTAGCATCGCCTTTGACGTGCTGCCGCTGGCCGAGTAGTAATGATGAATTAATACGATCCCCTATTCTTATGTCTACTGATAGCAAATCACCATTAGGGTTAGCTTTTGAGCAATCTTAGCGAGTTGCTTCGTTGACATCACTTTGGTCTTTTCTGACCACTTTGGTGGCAAACCACTTGAAATCAGGAACTGTTTAACGGTCGAAGCCTTAATGCCGAAGTTCACATTTTCAGGCAGTGATCCTAAGGCTTTGGCTACCTTCAATTTGTTCAGCTGAGCAACAACGACACCTACGATGTTTCCACTTTCATCGTAAATGGGACCGCCGCTATTCCCTGATTGGACAGCGGCATCTATTTGAAACTGACTCGAATCATCGCCCATGCCACGATTGGCACTAACATTCCCAAACGTAACCTTGATGGTGTTACTGAAGATGTCACCATAAGGATATCCAGCTACCATCACCTTCTCACCTAGTTCCACGTCTTCGGAACGAAACAGGCCATTAGCCGCTAGTGGCACAATGTTGATGGCGAGTGTTCTAATGAGAGCCTTTTCCTCCGTAGAAGTCATACCAAGTGACGACAGCTTTAAAAGAGCCAGATCATTCCTTTTGTCCATTAAGACCACAGCTGCTGGTCTCTGATTATTAGTATT
>PTLJ01000155.1 GCA_002938045.1 Alphaproteobacteria bacterium MarineAlpha3_Bin4 | reverse complement strand
GCCGTCGAGATGCTTTCTGGCAGCGGTCTCGGCTTTTCCAGCCTGCTGATCATGGGCACAATCACCAACAGGTGGAAGAAGTACCAGAAGGTGGCTATCTGGCCGATAATGATGAAGTTGCCCTCGGGCAATTGGCCACCGATGTATCCCAAAACTAGGCAGTCGATTACAAAAATCCAGAAGAACTGTCGGTATATGGGCCGGAATTTGGAACTCCTGACCTTGCTACCGTCAAGCCAGGGCAGCAGGATCAACAGGAGGATTGAGGCGAACATGGCGATCACGCCAGCCAGTTTTGCTGTCATCAGCCACGAGATCGGCCAATAGAGGAAGAAATCAGCGGTGAACGCCCTGAGGATCGCATAATAGGGCAGGAAATACCATTCCGGCACGATGTGCGGCGGCGTCACCATCGGGTTGGCCTCGATGTAGTTGTCCGGCTCTCCGAAGAAGTTTGGCGCGAAGAACGTGAAGCCGAGGAAAATCAGCAGGAAGATGCCGAGCCCAAACAGGTCCTTGATCGTGTAGTAGGGGTGGAACGGGATGGTGTCCTGGTCACTCTTGATGTCGATGCCCAAGGGGTTGTTGGAATGGTGCATATGGAGCGCCCAAAGATGCAGGAAAATCAGGGCAAAGATCACGAACGGCATCAGGTAATGCAGCGAGAAGAAACGGTTCAGTGTCGGGTTGTCGACGGAGAAGCCGCCCCACAGCAGGGTTACAATGTAATCGCCCACGATCGGGATCGCTGAGAACAAATTGGTGATGACGGTGGCGCCCCAGAAACTCATCTGACCCCACGGCAATACATAGCCCATGAAGGCTGTCGCCATCATTGCCAGCAGGATCAGAACGCCGATGATCCATAACAGTTCGCGCGGATACTTATACGAGCCGTAGTACATGCCGCGGAACAGGTGAATGTAGACAGCGATGAAGAAAAACGATGCGCCATTCATGTGGATATAGCGGATCATCCAGCCGTAGTTGACGTCGCGCATGATCCGCTCGACCGAATTGAAGGCGTAATCAACGTGTGGCGTGTAGTGCATGGCCAATACAATGCCGGAAACGATCATGATGACGAGGACGATGCCGGCGAGCGAGCCGAAGTTCCACCAGTAGTTCAGGTTCTTGGGCGTCGGATACTCAGTCAGCTCGTGATCCAGGAATGCAAAAATTGGTATCCGGTACTCGATCCATTTGACGATCGGGTTTGCCATCATTTTCGATGCCATGATGTCTCTCCTTACCCGATCTTTATGGAGGTGTCGGTGAGGAAGATGTATTGAGGAACCGGCAAGTTCTTGGGCGCTGGGCCCTTGCGGATCCGTCCAGACGTGTCGTAGTGCGAGCCGTGGCAGGGGCAGAACCAACCGGAAAAGTCGCCTTTCGGTTCGGTCGTTTTCTGGCCCAGTGGAATACAGCCCAAATGCGTGCAGACGCCGACCATAATCAACCATTCGGGCTTCTTGACCCGCGCCGAATCTGTTTCGGGGTCGATCAATTCCTCGGGCTTGACCGCTTCCGCCGCGCGGATCTCGTCCGCAGTACGGTGACGGATGAAGACAGGCTTTCCGCGCCATACCACGGTGATACCCATGCCCTTTTTGATGGGCTCGAGATTGACCTCAGTGGTTGAAAGCGCCAGGGTGTCGGCGGCCGGATTCATCTGGTCGATGAACGGCCAGATGGCCAGCGCCGTGCCGGCGGTACCGAGGACGGCGGTCGACACCATCAGGAAATCGCGCCGTTCCTTGTCGTCGATGACCGCGCCTTCGGGCGCACTCGCCGTATCGCTCATGAAGCTCCCCCTCGTCGTTCCATATAAACGTGCACCGCGCCCAAATTTTCCAATATATCTATTAACTTAGTGGCAGCTCACTCTACGCAACGGACCTTAGACAGGCAAGGCCAGGTGTGGGTCTGGCAAACCACTCAAAAACTCTTATTTTTTGAGCAACACCGCATGGTCGAAACACGCGCAAAATGTATAATGCATCATCCTTCCCTGACAAGCAGGAAGATAATGCCGAATCGGTCCTGAATTCGCTTATGCCAGCCGCCCTCCGCCTCGCTCTCTACGAACCCGACATCCCGCAGAACACAGGTGCGATCTTGCGTACGGCGGCTTGCATGGGCGTCGCTGTCGATATCATCGAACCCTGTGGCTTCGTTCTCGACGACCGCAAGCTGCGGCGCGCCGGCATGGACTACATTGATTATGTTGATCTGACCTGTCATGCCGGTTGGCCGGCGTTCCAACAGGCACATGTGGGCGCCCGCCGCGTGCTGCTGACAACAAAGGCCGCGGTCTTCTACACAGGTTTCGCGTTTGCGCCCGGCGACGTTCTGCTCCTGGGTAGTGAAACGGCGGGTGTGCCCGCAGCCGCGCATAACGCCGTCGCCGCCCGCATAGCCATTCCCATGGCGCCGGGCCTTCGGTCCTTGAACTTGGTGGTGGCTGCGGCCATGGTGCTGGGCGAGGCGCTCAGGCAGTTGGACGCCTTTCCCGGGGGGGCGAGATGACGCAATCGCGAGATTACGGCAGCGACACGCACAAGGAACGGGCCTCGGCCTGGTTCGGGCAGTTGCGCGATGAACTCTGCGCCGCCCTGGAAGCAATCGAGGACGATGTTACCGGCCCTAACCGCACCAGTGGAGGAGCGCCCGGGAGTTTCGAACGCACGGCCTGGGAGCGGCCCGACGAAGACGGAAAATCCGGCGGCGGCGGCGTGATGTCGGTGATTTACGGCCGGGTGTTCGAGAAGGGCGGTGTCAACGTCTCCACAGTTGAGGGCGAATTCTCGGAAGAGTTCTCCGCCCGCATCCCCGGAGCCGAAAAGGACCCCGGTTTCTGGGCTTCTGGTATATCTGTCGTCATCCACCCGTGTTCACCGCTGACGCCGGCGGCGCATATGAACACGCGTATGATTGTCACCACCCAGGGCTGGTTCGGTGGTGGTGGTGACATGACGCCAGTGTTTCCCGACGATCAAGAGACCGAGACATTTCACGCTGCCTACCGGAGTGCCTGCGATTCCTTCGACCCCGACTTTTACCCAAAATTTAAGAAGTGGTGCGACGAGTATTTCTACTTGCCGCACCGGGACGAGCGGCGGGGCGTCGGCGGCATTTTCTTCGACGAACTCAACACCGGCGATTGGGAAGCCGACTTCGCTTTCACGCAAGCAGTCGGGCGCGCCTTTGTCGAGGTCTATCCGAAACTGGTGCGGGCCAAGATGGACGCCGATTGGACCGACGAACAACGCCGCCAGCAGTTGATCAAGCGCGGTCGCTACGTGGAGTTCAACCTCCTATACGACCGCGGCACGATGTTCGGGCTCAAGACCGGTGGTAACACGGAAGCTATCCTGATGTCGATGCCACCCGAAGTTATCTGGCCGTGAGCGTGCGGTCGTAAATGGCAGTCATGAAGGAAGCTGTCAATCATAACCAATCCAGCGCAAATCCTGTAGCTCATGGACCTACCGAGATCGGGCAATAAGCCCTGGTCTGTGCGCTTGCGGCTCAGCGGCTCAACGAATGCAAGCTTCAAACAATCATCGATAGCTTACAAGAGGAAAAGCAGCTTGACGATGACGACCCGTTCTCAACCGTCGAACCAAGCCCGCCAGGCATTCCAGCCAGCTACGTGCTCGGCAATCATGGCGTAGCCAGCGGCTACGGGATGGACACCGTCGCCAGATCTGAACGTTTGAATCCAGTTGGAATCGGCGGCTAGCGGTGTGAACAGATCGAGGTAGGGAATGCTGAGCTCGCGTGCCAGTTCGGCATAGGCAGCGCTCAATTCCGCCGTACGGTTGCATGCGAAATTGTATTCGATGCCGGCGCCGGCACGGAACGGCTGTTGGTCGTCGTCGCAGGGCTGCGGACCGACCCATAGCGTCGGTTTCCAGTCCTGGGCCTCGCTCATCATAGCGCGGGCGATTTCGAGCGAACGCGCCAGCGGTACCCGGATCTTGCCGTCGAGGATGGCCATGTCGTTGACCCCGTACGAGAACACCAGGGCGCCAGGATGGAAGTCCGGCAGCCGCACCTCGCATTCTGCCCGCCAGCGCGCCGCGATCAAATCCGAGGTGTCGGCTCGAATGCCTAGGTTATAAATGCTAATGTCGTGGCCGGCTGCAGTTTCGCGCTGGGCTAGGCGCCCCGGCCAGCCAGTGAACTCGTAGTCGTTTGTGCCGACTATCAGGCTGTCGCCGACGAAGCAGATTCGGACAGTAGTCATGTGTCCTCATCGACTAGCTTAAGAAGCCTGTTAAGACAGGCTTGGCGCGTTGCCCGATAATCGCCATTTTCCCACCAATTCTCGACCCGGGACAAGAGCACCCCGAC
>PTLJ01000154.1 GCA_002938045.1 Alphaproteobacteria bacterium MarineAlpha3_Bin4 | reverse complement strand
GAGACTTCCGTCGCCCGGGTTGAGGTATAAACGACGATGCCCTTCTTTTCGCACCAGCGCTTAAGCATATTACCAGCTGTATCATTCATCATCCGCGGCACCATGCGGTCTTCCATCTCGACGACCGTAAGTTTAACGCCACATTCGACCAGCGCCTGGAGAATGATGCAACCGATGAAGCCCGCACCCATCAGCACCACGTTAGCGTCTTTCTTCGCCAGTTTGACGATCTCGCGGGAGTCCTCGAGAGTCCAGCAATGATGCACGCCAGGAAGGTCAAGCCCTGATACCGGCGGCTTCACCGCGCTGGCGCCGGTGGCAACCAAAAGCTGGTCAAACGCCTGCTTTTCACCACCTTGAAGGGTCAACTTGCCATCCTGCGGTTTGACGCTTTCGACCCGATCCTGGACGTATTTGATCTTCCGATCGTCGTAATGGTTATTGGATTTGCGTAGGTGCGTGCCCGCTTCCTTGATGTTGCCGGCCATGAAATAGGGGATTGCCATCCGCGAATAGGGTGGTTCCGGCTCGTCGCCGATCAGCATGATTTCGGAATCGGGATTGGTCTTGCGCAGGGTTTCGGCGGCGATTACGCCTGCCGGTCCCGCGCCGGCGATCACGTAGGTCATCTTCGGCTCCTTGTCGAAAGGGACGGTCCGGGACCGGGTAACGCAACCCTAGATCCCGGACATGTTTTCCCGTCCCTCAATCGTCTACAGCGCTAGGCGCTCCAAGGTGTTGTTCGACGGCACGCCACCCTCGGTCCAACCGCGGACCTCGTAATACTCGGGCAACATCTTATCGAGGCCGCATGTGAGACCCTCAGCAGGCCCGGCTTTAGCGGCGTCCTTGAGAAGACGCTTGGGCAGGTTGTCGTCCTTGCCGGTGAACCCGGCCGCCAAGTTGAACTGCCGCTCTAAGTTCCAGACCCTCTCACCAACCTCCAACAAATTTTCGGTCGACCAATCGCCCTCGCAGGCGGCGTCAATTTGCGGCGCCACGTCGTCTAGGCTCCAGGCAAATGAGGTAAAGAGGCAGAGTCCCGCTGAATCATAAACTGCCGTAGCGTCCTGAAAGGCCTTCACCAGGCCCGCCTTGCCATCGGTAACCAGCGGATCGGTCTTTTCCGGAATCCCGAGGACCTCCGAAGCGACCGTGTAGCTGCGCAAGTGGCAAGCACCGCGGTTGGACGTGGCGTAAGTCAGGCCCATGCCCTGGATACCACGAGAATCGTAGGCCGGGAATTCTTGGCCCTTCACCTGCATCGCCAGTTCCGGCTGGCCGTATTTCTCGCACAACAACTTCGACCCGAGACCAATCTCAGCTCCAAACCCTTCGCCGCGACCAGTCAACTCGGTGAGATCCGTCAGTGCTTTGGCATTGCCGAACTTAAGCTCGATGCCGCCGGTCTCTTTGTCGGTGATGTGGCCTTCTTCATAAAGGTCCATTGCCGCACCGACGGTCGCGCCGAACGATATCGGATCGAAGCCCTGCTCGTTGCAAATGAAGTTGGCGAAGGTTAGCGCATCAAGATCGTCGACGCCTGTCGCCGCGCCCAAGGCCCAAGCCGCCTCGTATTCCAAGCCCCCCGACGCGATCTGGTATTCAGGCCGATCGACGACCGTATAGTGGGTGCGGTCGACGGTCGAAATCCGGCCGCAAGCAATGGTACAGCCAAAGCACGCAGCTTTTGTCACTAGGTTAGGCTTTCCGTCGCTCTCGCGCGGTTCGGCCATGGCCTCAGCGGAGATGTTGTTGGCGCCTTCGAACTGAATGTCCCTGTGATTGCGGGTCGGCAGAGCACCGGTCTCGTTGATAACATTCATCAGCACCTGGGTGCCCATTGCCGGCAGGCCCTCGCCGGTAACAGCATTCCCAGCGAGCACCTCTTTGCCAGCATTGCTGGCCTCCATAAACTTGGAATAATTTTCGACGTTGACACCCTTGGTGCCACGGATGGCTACCGCCTTGAGGTTTTTGGACCCCATCACGGTGCCGACGCCGGAGCGGCCGGCGGCGCGGTGCATGTCGTTGACAATGCAGGCAAACTTGACGCCCTTCTCGCCGGAGACGCCAATTGACGCAACGCGAATGAGAGGATCGCCGTGCTTGCTTTTGATGCCCTCTTCCGTGTCCCACACGGACTTGCCCCAGAATTCCGAGGCATCGATCAGTTCCGCCTTGTCATTTTCGATCAAGAGGTAGACAGGCTTATTAGCCTTGCCTTCAAAAATGATCATGTCGTAGCCGGCGTTCTTCATCTCGTTCCCGAAGAAGCCACCGGAATTGGAACACGCGATGGCGCCGGTTAGTGCGCCCTTGGTAACTACCGAATAACGTCCGGCTGTAGAAGCGCAAGTTCCAGTCAACGGACCGGTCGTCATGATCATTTTGTTCTTCGGCGATAGCGGATCGACCTTGGGGTCGATCTCCTCGACCAGATACTTAGTGGCCAAGCCACGCTGGCCCAAGTATTTCATCGCCCATTCCATATTGAGGGGCTCTTGCCTGCATTCGCCCTTGCTCAAATCAACACGCAGAATCTGTCTTGCCCATGCCATTATTATTCTCCTCTTACGCTTCAGCCTGGACGCCAGCGTCTGTCTTCGCCGCCCAGGATCGCATTTTGTCCAAGCCGGTCCAGTCCGCGTCGATATAAGTGATCGCATCCGTCGGACAGGCCGTGGCGCATTCCGGTTCGCCACCGCAGAGATCGCACTTTATGACCTTGCCGGTGCTCTGATTGTAATTCACGGTCCCGAACGGACACGCGATGGTGCAGACCTTGCAGCCGACGCAGAGTTCGTCGGAAACAATCTTCGCCCCGGTCGCCATGTCGACAGAAATCGCGTCCACCGGGCAGGCGTGCATGCACCAGGCTTCGTCGCACTGGGTGCAGGTATAGGGCACGAACCGCCCCTCATCGTGGAAGTTGAACACTTTTATCCGTGATTTGGATGGGTTGAACACGCCTTCGTTGTCGTATGAGCAGGCGAGTTCACACTGCAGACAGCCAGTACATTTGCCGGGATCTATACTCAGTGATTTTTGCATACTCTAGTTCCCCGTTTCGATAGCGCGGACGGGAAAAGCCGAACGACGGACGGCTGAAAAGGCCGCCATAATTGCCAGCGCCCGGTTTCTAATGCCAGCGCCTGGGCCGGCATTTTCCCTCCCTGGTTTCGTCCGCTCGTTAAAAGCCCGAGCGTCCATTCAATTAAACACCGATCGTCGAAAGCATGGGAGTCCTTTTTTCGCTTTTTCAGAAGCCTACCGGCAACCAGCACCTAGCCTGACCTAATCATCGGAATAGGCGCTTTAAAAGCAGCCCGCGGCAGGCCTACTTGGCAACCTACGAGAAAACCAGGCGATACCCGACCAAGCAACCCCAACAATCCAGTCCGACAGCCGGCACACACGGGTCACGGAGTGGCGCTTCCCGCCCGGCGCCGCGACCGGTTGGCACTGCCACGACATGGATTACGTCGTCTTGCCAATTACAATCAAAAACACAAACTCGTTAACGCCTAGGGCACGTAAACGATTATGGAACTAACCAAGGGGCAATCCTATTTCTGCGAGGTCGCCGGCGAATCTAACGTCGTCAAAATCAACAGCTATGAGTTCGTCTTCGTCGAGACCGAGGTCAAATACTTCCCCTCCGGTCTTTACAAAACGCATGCCTGTCCGTCAAAAAGGGGCAAATCGGACTAAGCAACTGGCTTTGGCGATGCTGGATTTCGAAGAATTCCGAGACCTGCCGCATGCCGTCACACTTCTCGGCATGTCGGGAGTCGGCAAGACGGTGCTGGCGACCTCGCTCCGCCGGTCGATGAACTGGTTTCATTATTCGGCCGACTACCGTATCGGCACCACCTACCTAGCCGAGCACATAATTGACAACATCAAGTTCAAAATCATGCGTATGGGCGACCGCTTCGTGGCTGATCTGCTGCGCTCAGACTCGATCTACATCAACCACAACATCTCGGTCGACAACCTGGCTCCCGTTTCGACGTTTCTCGGAATGTACGGCGATGCCGGATCAGGCGGCCTTGATAAGAAGACATTTCTCGAACGTCAGAAACTTTACTGGCAAGCCGAGATCGGCTCCATGAAAGACGTCGGCCGCTTCATCAGCAAGTCATGGCAGATTTACAGCTGCAAGGATTTCATCAACGATGCGTCCGGCAGTCTGTGCGAAATTTGCGACCCCAATGACCCGGATGACCAGATCATGACCAGCCTCGCCGCTGATACGCTGATCCTCTACTTGCGGGCGGGAGACGCCTATGCAAAGAATGTGATCAAGCGCGCCCAAAGCGACCCAAAACCGCTTTTCTATAATCCGGAGTTCATCGGCCCCTATCTCAAGGATACCCCTGACTCCGGCGCTGGTATCGACCCGCCTGTGTTTGCCCGGCCACTGTTTCCTGAACTAGTCAAGTTCCGCAAACCGAGATACGACGCAATTGCCGAAA
>PTLJ01000153.1 GCA_002938045.1 Alphaproteobacteria bacterium MarineAlpha3_Bin4 | reverse complement strand
GCGGTGCTCGGGAAGGCTGCTGGGACCTGCCGAGCTAAATGAGGATACCATGAGTAAGGTTATTGGAATTGACCTTGGCACCACCAACTCCTGTGTCGCTCTGATGGACGGCAAGGACGCCAATGTGATTGAGAACGCAGAAGGCGCGCGGACGACGCCGTCCATGGTCGCTTTCGCCGACGGCGGCGAACGCCTCATCGGCCAACCGGCCAAGCGACAGGCAGTGACCAATCCGGAAAACACGTTATTCGCGATCAAGCGTCTGATCGGGCGACCTTACGATGATCCAATCACGGAGAAGGACAAGAAGCTAGTCCCCTACAAGATCGTCAAGGGTGATAACGGTGATGCATGGGTTAGCATCGGGGACGATAAATACTCGCCATCGCAGGTTTCTGGCTTCGTGCTGCAGAAGATGAAGGAAACAGCGGAAAGCTATCTGGGCGAAGAGGTTTCACAGGCGGTGATTACGGTGCCGGCATACTTCAACGATTCGCAGCGCCAAGCGACAAAAGACGCCGGCAAGATTGCCGGCCTTGAAGTGCTGCGTATTATCAATGAACCGACGGCGGCCGCGCTCACTTACGGACTGGAGAAGAATGAAACCGGCACCATCGCCGTTTATGATCTCGGCGGTGGCACTTTTGATGTCTCGATCCTGGAGATCGGCGACGGTGTGTTCGAGGTCAAGTCGACCAACGGCGACACCTTCCTCGGCGGCGAAGACTTTGACGTCCGGATCGTCGATTACCTAGCCGACGAGTTTAAGAAGGACAGCACCATTGACCTGCGCGACGACAACTTAGCCCTGCAACGTCTCAAGGAGGCCGCCGAGAAGGCCAAGATTGAGCTTTCGAGTACTGCGCAGACGGAGGTCAACTTGCCGTTCATCACTGCCGACCAATCTGGCCCCCAGCACCTCAACATCAAACTGACCCGGGCCAAACTGGAGGCACTGGTTGAGGACCTGATCCAGAAGACCATCGACCCATGCAAGCGCGCGATGAAGGATGCAGGCCTCAAGGCGTCCGAGATCGATGAGGTAATCATGGTCGGTGGCATGACCCGCATGCCCAAAGTCACCGAGACAGTGAAGGAATTTTTCGGTCGCGAGCCCCACAAGGGCGTCAACCCGGACGAGGTCGTCGCTATTGGCGCCGCCATCCAAGGCGGTGTGCTAAGAGGTGATGTCAAGGACGTCCTGCTTCTTGACGTTACGCCGCTGTCGCTCGGAATCGAGACACTGGGCGGCGTGTTCACGCGCCTGATAGACCGCAACACGACGATCCCAACCCGCAAATCCCAGGTCTTCTCGACTGCCGAAGACAATCAAACTGCGGTCACTATTCGGGTCTTCCAGGGCGAGCGCGAGATGGCGGCCGACAACAAGATCCTTGGGCAGTTCGACCTCGTCGGCGTTCCGCCGGCGCCGCGTGGTCTGCCGCAGATCGAGGTCACCTTTGACATTGATGCTAACGGTATCGTCAACGTCTCGGCCAAAGACAAGGCGACCGGCAAAGAGCAGCAAATTCGGATTCAGGCCTCCGGCGGCCTCAGCGACGAGGACATTGAGCGCTTGGTCGGCGAAGCTGAACAGCACGCTGAAGAGGACAAGCAACGCCGCGAACTTGTCGAGGTCCGCAATACGGCCGATTCGCTCATACATGCATCCGAGAAGAACCTCAAGGATTACAGCGACAAAGTGTCCGATGACGACGAGAAGGTGATCGAGGATGCTATCAGCGAGCTGAAAGAAGCCCTTGAGGGTGACGATATAGACACCATAAAGGCCAAGACAGAAGCCCTCAACGAAGCGGCCATGAAACTCGGCGAAGCCATGTACAAAGCCAGCCAAGCCGAAGCTGCCGAAGACGCGCCCGCTGCGGAGGCTGGCAACGACGCGCACGATGACGACGGTGGTGAGGATGCAACCATCGTTGACGCCGACTTCGAGGAAGTCGACCCCGACGCCAAACAGGACAAAGACAAGAAAGACGACTAAGGGCAATTCGGGGACTGAGGGATGATCGGCATTAAACGCGCGTCCTGTTCCCCTGATTCGTTCGTCGTCCCTTTGTCGAACGGGGCACTACCCGATGGCTGAGAAACAGGATTACTACAAGACCCTGGGTGTAGGCCGCGGCGCCGGCGCGGAGGAGATCAAGAAGGCCTACCGCAAGCTGGCCATGAAACACCACCCTGACCGCAATCCGGATGACGAAAAAGCTGAAAAATCCTTCAAGAAAGCCAACGAAGCCTATGAGGTCCTCAAAGACGAAGAAAAACGCGCCGCTTATGACCGCTTCGGCCATGCCGCCTTCGAACAGGGCGGCTCTGGCGGCTCCGGTCCTGGCTTTGGCGGCGGCTTCGCGTCGGGCTTCGCGGACATCTTCGACGAGATGTTCGGCGAGTTTGGTGTCGGCGGCCAAGGCCGCGGTGGCGGCCAGGCGGCTGGCAAGGGCACCGATCTTCGCTACAACATGGAGGTCAGCCTTGAGGACGCCTACCGTGGCAAGCAAGCCGAGGCACGGGTGCCGACTTCGGTTCCATGCAAATCCTGTGACGGGTCGGGTGCCGAGGGCGCCTCCGGCCCGTCAGCCTGCGCGACCTGCCACGGCCACGGCCGGGTGCGGTCGCAATCAGGGTTTTTCACCGTAGAGCGAACTTGTCCGACCTGTCAGGGCAGTGGCCAAGTCATCAAGGACCCATGTAAGACATGCTCCGGCATTGGCCGCGTGCACAAAGAGAAGATGCTCAGCGTCAACATCCCCGCTGGCGTTGAGGACGGCACCAGAATTCGCCTCGCTGGTGAGGGGGAGGCCGGGCTTCGCGGCGCGCCGGCCGGCGATCTTTACATCTTCCTCACCGTTTCGCCGCACAGCCTGTTCCAGCGCGATGGCGCTGATATTTACTGCCGGGTTCCGATACCGATGACGAAGGCGGCGTTAGGCGGCATCATCGAAGTGCCGACGGTCGATGGCAAACGGGCCAGGATCACCATCCCTGCGGGCACCCCGACCGGCCACCAGTACCGCCTCAAAGGCAAGGGTATGACCGTGCTACGTTCGAAAGCCAGGGGCGATATGTTCGTCCAGGCTCGGGTTGAGACGCCCGTCAACCTGACCAAGCGTCAAAAGGAGCTGCTTAAGGAATTTGAAGCCGCGGGTCCGACCGAAAAGCATAGTCCCGAGGCGTATGGGTTTTTCGGCAAAGTCAAGGATCTGTGGGAGGATCTGAAGGAATAACCCACGACTACAGCTGCGCACTCGCCAGCGGTGGTTCGATGGCCGAGGCGTCGATATTGACCCTTCACACGGCAGGCTCATCTGGACCGACGACGAATACGTCACCATCGAGTTCGACAAGAATTACACGATGACGTTCACACTAATCCATGACATGAGTGACAGCTCGCACTAACGCATAGCATCTCGTCGGAAGCCCATCGCCTTTGACGTCGCCGAATTCAGGCACTGCTGGCCAGCCCAAAGGCGGCGTCCAAGGCCATTAACAGCAGTTCCGGATCGATCGGCTTTTCGACGAAAGCGTTTCAACCGGCCTCGTAGGCCTCGGCGTGGTCGCGATCCGGGGGCTAAAAGGAGGCGAGCACCTTCGGCATCGCCGGATTAATCATGTCTCGGCGCCGCCGTTAACTTGCAACAACTGTCCGTTAACAAAGGCGCCGGCTTCGGACGCCAACAGGGCGATTATTGCCGCCACTTCCTCAGCCTCGCCTAAGCGACCAACAGGAACGCGCGATTTCATACCCTCGATATGGGCCGCCATCCGCGAGTCCGCGCGCTCGCTACGGATCGGCCCAGGCGAGACGATGTTGGTTGTAATGCCCTGCGGCCCGAACTCCTTGGCCAGCGACTTAGTCAGTCCCCAAGCGCCGTGCTTAGCAACGGAAACGTGGGCTCGACCCGAATAACCATGAATGGCGTTCATACCGGCAAAGTTGACAATACGGCCCCAGCCCTTCTCGAGCATTCCTGGCAGGCAGGCGCGACCAAGCCAGAACGCGGCCTGGAGATCGACGGCGAGAACACGAAACCACTCGTCCTCCTCCATATCCAGGAAGCCACTCGATGGGCGGATGGCGGCATTGTTGACAAGTATATCGACTGCGCCAAAGCGTCCGATAGCCGCCTCTGCGATCCCTTTCGCGACGTTAGCGATGCCAACATCGCCCATGGCGACCAACGGTTCGACGCCGAATTTGCTAACCTCGGTGGCGACAGCCTCGCAGGCCGCCCGGTCGTTCGAACCGTTGACGACAACATTGCAGCCGTCGGCTGCCAGCGCTAGTGCAACAGCGCGGCCGATGTTGCGTCCCGATCCGGTGACCAACGCTGTGCGTCGTTGTTCGGGCATGTTTTGCCCTCCCCTTTGGTGGTTGGCCTGAAGCCTAAGGAACTAGTTTGATGGGGGCAAGGTTATGGACGCTTGGCTCAGTATTCCCTGGATATCAGCACCGCCCTCGCCTAAACAATCGGGTATAGAAGTGGGGAAAACCCTATGA
>PTLJ01000152.1 GCA_002938045.1 Alphaproteobacteria bacterium MarineAlpha3_Bin4 | reverse complement strand
TCGATGGCACGGTCGTAACGGCGGTAGATCGAGAATGCCAGCTTCAATTGCCGCAGGTCGGCCTCGACCGCCGAGGCCATGTCCGGATACTGTATCTTGCACGCTAGGGCTTGGCCGTCGAGCGCCTCGGCGCGATGGACCTGTCCCAACGACGCCGCAGCAGCAGCCCCGTGCTCGAACGACTTGAAGCACTTCTGCCAGTCGGGTCCGAGTTCACCGGCCATGCGCCGGCGCACAAAGGCCCAACCCATGGAGGGCGCGTTGGTCTGCAGCTTGGCCAACTCAGCAACGTATTCCTCGGGAAGTACATCTGGCACGGTGGCAAGGATCTGCGCCACCTTCATCAGCGGCCCTTTGAGGCCGCCTAGAGCCGCCTGCAACTCGGCCGCATGTTCGTTCTTATCCAATGGAATCCCGAGAAGACGTCCGCCAGCCATGCGCGCAGCCATGCTGCCGGCGACGGCGCCGACGTGGGCGTACCGCCTGACACGTCCGGAGAGCCGGTCGTTCTCAGCCATCACGACGCGCCTTCCAGCTCGTCAATAAAGCCGGAGATGACGCTCAATCCGCGCTTCCAGAACTCGGGGTCCGAAGCGTCGAGGCTGAATGGAGCAAGCAATTCACGAAGTCGGAGCGTGCCGCCGGCCCGCAGCAGGTCTAAGTACTTCTGCTGGAAGCCGTCGTGGCCCCTAGCGAAGACGCCGTAGAGAGAGTTGACCAGGCAATCGCCAAAAGCATAGGCGTAGACGTAGAAGGGCGCATGGATGAAATGTGGTATATAGGCCCAGAAGGGCCGGTAGTTGTCGTCGAGCCGGAGCGCCGGACCCAGGCTTTCCTCTTGTACCTCAACCCAAATGTCGCCGAGGCGTTCAGCGCTCAACTCTCCGCCCACCCGCTCGGTGTGGACGAGGGTCTCAAATTGATGAAAGGCGACCTGGCGGACAACAGTGTTGATCATGTCCTCGACCTTGCCGGCGAGCAGAACGCGGCGGCATTCGGTGTCGGTCTCTCTTGCCAGCATGGCACGGAAGGTCAGCATCTCGCCAAACACCGACGCCGTCTCTGCCAGGGTCAGCGGCGTCTCGGCCATCAGCGCCCCCTGCCCTGCCGCCAGCACCTGATGGACGCCGTGGCCGAGCTCGTGGGCGAGCGTCATCACATCGCGCGCGTGGCCGTGGTGATTGACTAGTACGTAGGGGTGCACGGACGGCACCGTCGGGTGCGAGAACGCGCCGGGTGCCTTACCCCGTCGCGGCAGCGCGTCGATCCAGCTCTCGGCGAAGAAGCGCCCGGCGATCTCGGATATTTCCGGAGCGAAGCCGCGATAAGCGTCGAGCACCAGCTCGCGGGCTTCGTTCCAGGAGTAGCGACGGTCATTATCGCCGGGTATCGGCGCGTTGCGGTCCCACCAATCGAGTTGATCGACACCGAACCAGCGCGCCTTGAGCCTGTAGTAGCGGTGCGACAGCTCACCAAAGCTGTGGCGGACCGAACCGACCAGCGCAGTGATTACTTCGTCCTCAACGTGGTTGGCCAGGTTGCGGTAGGACACCGGGTTTGGGTAACCACGCCACTGGTCTTCAATCTCCTTATCCTTGGCCAGGGTATTGGTAATCAGGGTCAGGGTCCGTATGTTGTTGATGAGGCCGCGGCCGAGCGCGTAGCCCGCTGACTTGCGCGTCTCGCCTTCCGTCGCGTTAAGCAGATTGAGGATCTCGTCGAGAGTGTTCTCCTTGCCATCGACCTCGAAACACATGTCAGACATGGTCTCATTAAACAGCCGTATCCAGGCGTTGCGCCCGGTAACTATCTTCTCGTGCAGAAGCTTCTCCAGGTCGTCGCTAAGCTGGTGGTTGCGGAAGACGCGTGTGTCGCGGACCCAGGGCGCGTAGGGAGCGGCCTCAGGATCAGCCATTTTCCGCTCAAGGACGTCGTCATCGATGCGGTTGAGCTCGAGGGTGAAGAACAAGATTTCAGTGGAGATGTCGGTGACCTGTTCGCGGGTCGTCTGCGCGAAGCGGCCGATGGCAGTGTCGTTGATGTCGCCGGCGCGTAGTAGATCAACATAGCTTAACACCCGACCCAAGCGCTCGCTGATCGCCTCGAAAGCCCTGATCGCCGCCGCCAGCCCGGCACCATTGAGTTGCACCAGGCGGCCTTCGTAGGCTGTCCGAAAATTCGCGATTTCGGCCCGTAGCCACTCCAAGTCCGCCGTCAACTCGGGCGCCTCCTGACCACTATAAAGATCGTCCAGGCTCCAGGTCGGAAGCTCCGGTTGTGGATCTGTGTCGCCGGCATCGTTCATTTTGATCTCCACGGGGCTTCCGCCATATAAGCCTGGAATAGCCCAGCCGCAACGACAATGATAAGCTCTGATCCGGGTATTGATGACAGAGGAATTTTGCCGATGACCGAGCTGCCCTGGCCCAATCTCGCTGCTATGTTTTTTAATCAAGTTAATCGCCACGGCGATGAGCCGTTCCTGTGGGCCAAGAGAGACGGCACCTACCGGCCGCTCAGCTGGCGAGACACGGCGGCTCGGGTGACGCCGTTGGCGCGTAGCCTGCGCGCGCTCGGCATCAGCGCCGGCGACCGCGTGGTGCTAGTCTGCGAAAGCCGCCCCGCCTGGATGGTCAGTGACATGGCTATCATGGCGATCGGCGCCATCACGGTGCCTGCCTATACCACCAACACCGTCGACGACCACCTTCATATTCTCACTGACAGCGGCGCTAAGGCGGCCATCGTCTCCACCCACCGCCTTGCAGAACGCCTCGTTCGCGCTGCTGTCGAGGCACCCGAGCTAAAGACGGTAGTGTCGCTTGAGCCCCTTGAGGGCGAGGCGCCGGCAGGGCTCGAGATTGTCCATATGGACCAACTCATCGACCGCGGTCGGACCGATCACGAGAACATCGTCGAGACAGCCCAGCGCTGGCCCGCCGACAACACTGCCTGCATCATCTACACGTCCGGCACCGGAGGCCTACCGAAGGGCGTCATGCTCAGCCACCGCAACCTGTTCCACAACCTGGCCGGCGCCGCCGACGCGCTTATGGAGATCGGCCTCGGCAACGAAGTGTTCCTGTCATTCCTGCCGCTATCGCATTCCTACGAACACATGGCTGGTCACTTATTTCCGGTTAGCATCGGCGCCCAGATTTACTACGCCGAGGGCGTCGAGGCGCTGGCCACCAACATGACCGAGGCGCGGCCGACGATCATGACTGCTGTGCCGCGACTTTACGAGACCATGCATCAGCGCATCAGCCAGGGTGTTCGCAAGAGTGGCGGTGCCAAAGAGAAGCTGTTCATGAAGACCGTCGAACTCGGCCGGCGGCGTTTCGAGAACCCGGCGGACCTTGGCGTCATCGAGCGGATCCAGGACCGCGTTCTCGACAAGCTAGTGCGCGACAAGGTACGGGCACGTTTCGGAGGCCGACTGAAGGCCCTTGTTTCGGGCGGCGCACCCCTCAACCCAGATATCGGGCTGTTCTTCACCGCTCTTGGCATGCGCCTTCTACAGGGCTACGGACAGACTGAGACGGCGCCGTTGATCAGCGTCAACCGGCCCTCCGACGTCAAGCTCCATTCGGTCGGACCGCCGGTCAAGGACACCGAGGTGAAGATCGCATCGGATGGAGAAATCCTGGCGCGCGGCGACCTGGTCATGCAAGGCTACTGGAGAAACGAGCAGGAGACCGCCGAGACGATCCGTGATGGCTGGGTCCATACCGGAGACATCGGCTATATCGATGACGACGGGCATCTCATCATCACCGACCGAAAAAAGGACATCATCGTCAATTCCGGGGGCGATAACATTGCGCCACAGCGAGTCGAGGGCTTATTGACCCTGGAGCCAGAGATCGCCCAGGCGCTAGTGTTCGGCGACCAGCGCCCGCATCTGGTGGCGCTGTTGGTGCCTGACCCAGTCTGGCTCGCAGAATGGGCGAAAAATGCCGGAAACTCGCCCGAGCTCGCCGGCGTCGCTGACGATGCTACGCTTCACAAGGCGCTTGCGCTAGTGGTCGAACGAGCCAACACCCGGTTTTCCAAAATTGAGAATATCCGCCGGTTCATGATCGCGTCCGAGCCCTTCACCATCGACAACGAGCAGATGACCCCGACGATGAAGGTGCGCCGCCACAAGGTACTCGACATCTACGGCGACGCCCTGGTCGCTCTTTACCGCTGAACCTGTCAAATCCTCGAATTGCGTGCCGGGCTCGGGTTGTCTTTGGTCAAAATCTTTACCGCACTGCACATCGGCTGCTTCAGCATCAAAAACACGCTCAGCCAGACAATGAAACGTACACGACCTTCCCGCCCAAACACACCGAGCCCAATTGAGCGGCCGCCCCGGCACCACTAAACCGCTTGGCTCACCGGTCGTTTTCTGGCAGACACAAGAACGATAAAATATCGGCGGGATTCGTTCGTCGTGAGCAAAGCTGAAACCGAAACACATATCGTTGGCCGCGATTTCATCCGCGACATCATCCGTGACGACCTGGAATCAGGCCAGACACAGACGGTGATTGCCCGCTTCCCACCGGAGCCCAATGGCTA
>PTLJ01000151.1 GCA_002938045.1 Alphaproteobacteria bacterium MarineAlpha3_Bin4 | reverse complement strand
CGTCCGGTGTTTCCCAGCAACCCAATCTTTTGACGGAATTTGACCTTTTGTCCCTTCTTTACGAAGATTTTATGAAGATGCCCATATCGTGTCTTGATGCCCGCGCCGTGATTGACTTCAACTAGCTTACCATATTTTCCCTTCCAGCCAGCATAAGTCACAACACCTGCCGCAGTCGTATAAACCTTGCTCTTGAAACTACTGCCGAGATCAATACCGTAGTGAGCCGCCCACCGCCGGTTGATGGGATCGCGACGCTTACCGAAACGGCTGGTTAAGTAGTAGGCATCGAGCGGCACGGTCAGCGGCAGCTTTTTGACCACGTTTTGCAAATTTTCCAATCGCATCTGATGCATGTGCAGGGTCGCAAGACTGCTCTTGAGGCGGTTTGCCGGAAGATCATCGTTGTCGGCCGCAATGAATGGCCCGCCCTGGCCGACAGCAAGCTTGTTGTTTACTTTCAAAAGGTGCGCAACATTAAGCCCGGCCATTGCAATGATTTTCTCCATGGAGGCAATATACGCTAGGGTCTGTTCGCTCAGCCGTTGGACAGAGTTTGCTTCGCTTTGCTGTAACTTGAGGAGGCGACTTTCCAAGGTCTTGATCTCGCCACGCATCGTGGATCCGTCGAACAGCGCCTTATTCCGCTCAACCAAAGCGACCTTCAAGTCGCCTTCGACGGTGTTAAGATTGTCTTTGAGCGAAAAATTTGTTTGCTGTAACTTGAGGCGGCGACTTTCCAAGGTCTTGTTCTTGCTATTAATCGTGGACCCGTCGAACAGCGCCTTATTCCGCTCAACCAAAGCGACCTTCAAGTCGCCTTCGACATTGTTAAGATTGTCTTTGAGCGCAATATTGCGGTTGGCCATTTCCCGCATCCTGTCCTCGATTTCGGATAGCTCTCCCTTAAGGTTCTCGCGAGCGTTGAGGATAGCCAAACGCTCCGACTCGGTTATTTCGAGCCGCGTTGCGACGGATTTCAGGCTCTGCTGGAGGGAGGCATTCTTTTCAACTAAATTCAATATTAGGTCGTGGTTTTCTTCGAGATCACGCGTGATGTTGATGAATTTCTTCTGATATTCCGCGACCTCGCCAATTAGGCTTTGATAAGCGAGCCGGGCGTTGGCGATCTTGTGGTCCTTGGCGAGGACGACCTTGTTGTGACGAAAATAGCTATAGGAGGCGAACCCGCCCCAGGCTGCTGTTACGATCAGAACCGCGACGGCAGAGATCTGAAAACCTTGAGCGAAGCGAAAGAAGGCAACCCGGCCTTCGGTACGTATGTGTATTTGCCGTTCGGGGAACCACCGGCCAAGCCCACCCTTTATCCGTTCTTTCCACGACCGACGGCGATCCTTTAACAAAATCTCTTCCTTCAACGCTTTCCCCCGGTTCGTTATTCGCGCCCACCCGCGCGACTGATGTTATGGGTGGGAGGCATGTCGGCATGCTCGTTGATTTTTCACATGCCCTCAAATCGCACAAAAAACTAGCTTGACAGCCTCCGATACTCCGGAAAATTGTTTTAAAGAACGTATCGTTTAGCCGGAATCCATGCAAGCCATTATTGCTTGCTCGTAAACCGCTTACGGGTCAAAAAGCATCATTATAGCTGGCGGTTCGTTTTCCGCTGGAAGCGTTAGGAGAAAGGACGGGGGTTAGGATGCCGTCATCCAATGAGGAGCCGCCAAAACGGCCGAGCTTGAGGCATCCGGCGTCCTTGATCGCGACATGGTTCGGTGTTGGATTATTGCCAAAATTCCCAGGAACCTGGGCTTCCCTGGTTGCTTTGCCCCTGGCTTGGGTCATCCGTGACGCCAGTGATCAATGGATATTATTTGCTGCCGCCTGCCTCGTTTTTGCCGTCGGATTGCCGTGCACGGACACCTACATCCGCGAGAACGGTGGCGATGATCCGGGGCCGGTTGTTATCGACGAAGTCGCCGGTCAGTGGATGACACTAGTTGCCGCTCCACTGAACGTCTACTTCTATGCGTTAGCCTTCATTTTGTTCCGAATCGCCGATATTTGGAAGCCCTGGCCTGTGTCCTTGGTCGACCGCAGGGCCAAGGGCGGCATGGGGGTCATGCTCGATGATTTTGTCGCCGCCATCTATGCAGGCGGGGTCGTCTACGCCGTCGCGTTCTGGGTATACCCATGACGGCTTTTCCCGAGCATTTGCTACGCAAAACTGAAGACCTGCTCAATACCTGTCGGAGCAAAGGGCTTCGAATCGCCACCGCCGAATCGTGCACCGGCGGCCTGATTGCCGGCTGCCTGACAGCCGTTGCTGGATCCTCCGACGTGGTGGAGCGCGGGTTCATTACTTATTCTAATGCATCCAAACAGGAACTCCTGGGGGTTCAGGAGGGGTTGATCTTGGAACACGGTGCCGTCAGCGAACCAGTGGCACGCGCCATGGCCGAGGGCGCGATCGACCGTTCGCACGCGCAACTCGGCGTCGCCATTACCGGTATCGCGGGCCCTAGCGGTGCAACCGAGATCAAACCAGTTGGCTTAGTCCATATCGCTGCCGCTCGCGCTGGCAGGGAGACCTCCCACCGTCGCCATGTTTTGGAGGGTGATCGGGAGGCTATCCGCATGCAATCCATTGACGCGGCGCTTGATCTTCTCTTCCGGCAGGCAGGGTAATCTGGCCTCAACCGTATAGGACTTTAGCCCGTTTCACGAAGGCTGAAATCATGCGTTGAACTGCCTCGTTGAAAACGACACCTAACGCAAGTTGCATGATCCGGGAGCGGAATTCGAAGTCGACAAAAAACTCGATCTCACACTCGCCTTTCCCGTAGGGCTTGAAAATCCAGTAGTTGTTTAAATACTTGAACGGGCCCTCGAAATAAGCGACATCAATCCGCCTTGGCCGGTCACAAGTCACGCGGGTGATGAATTTCTCACGGAAGACCTTGAACCCGATAACCATATCAGCTGTCAGCACATCGCCGTCGCACTTGTGGATGCGGGTGGCGACGCACCAAGGCAAGAACTCTGGGTAATTTTCGATGTCGCGGACAAGGTCGAACAGCTGTTCGGGGGTGTGGGGAAGAACCTGTCGATCGGCGTGGGTGGGCATGTCGTTACGGTTGGCGTCAGTCGCCGGCTAGCTTCGTCCGCCGCGCATCCCTGAGGGCCGCGAAATCCGAGTCTGCGTGGTAGGACGAACGGGTCAGCGGCGACGAAGCCACCAACAAGAACCCCTTTGCCTCTCCGATAGCCTTCAACTCATCGAACTCATCTGGTGTCACAAACCGTTTAATCGGTGCATGTCGCGGCGTTGGCGCAAGGTATTGCCCGATGGTCAGGAAATCGACGTTGGCTGAGCGTAGGTCGTCCATCACCTGAAGTACTTCGTCGCGTTCCTCGCCGAGGCCCATCATGATGCCTGATTTGGTGAATACGTTCGTGTCCAGCTTCTTGGCTCGATCGAGCAGTTTCAACGAATGGAAATAACGCGCGCCTGGCCGGATCGTCGGATAGAGGCGTGCCACCGTCTCAAGGTTGTGGTTGAAAACGTCGGGTCCAGCAGCAATCACCAATTCAAGTGCTCCGTCCTTGTTGCGAAAATCCGGTGTCAGGACCTCGATAGTAGTCTCCGGCGAGGTTTCGCGAATGTGTTGAATGCATTTGACAAACTGATCGGCGCCGCCATCGCCCAGGTCATCGCGGTCGACTGAGGTGATAATGAGGTGCCGCATTCCCATCTCGGCGACGGAGATGGCTAGGTTTGCGGGCTCCATGGGGTCGACCGCGCTGGGTTTGCCGGTGGCCACGTTACAAAACGCGCAGGCGCGGGTGCAGATGTTGCCGAGGATCATCACCGTTGCGTGTTTATGCGACCAGCACTCACCGATGTTCGGGCAGGCAGCCTCTTCGCATACCGTGTGCAGATTGTGCTCGCGCATCAGCCGCTTGGTTTCTCCATAGGCAGCGGAGGTTGGCGCCTTGACCCTGATCCAGGTCGGTTTGCGCAGGACTGGATTAGGCGGGTTCTTGGCCTTTTCCGGGTGGCGCTGTCTTTTAAGGGTTTCGACTGTGCTCATGGGCTGACTGCCGTTTTATTCCGTTGGAAGTGATATCCAGGGCGACCGACGTCTATCCAGGGCTAAAAATGAATCGCCCGGCCATAAGCGGCGAGAACCGATTCATGCATCATTTCTGATAGCGTCGGATGCGGGAACACCGTGTGCATTAAATCTTCCTCAGTGGTCTCCAGGCCCATGGCGACCACGAAGCCCTGGATCAGCTCGGTTACCTCAGTACCGACCATGTGCGCGCCGAGCAACTGCCCAGTTTTCTTATCGAACACCGTCTTGACCAGGCCGTCCGGTTCTCCCAAGGCAATTGCCTTTCCGTTGCCGATGAACGGAAAGCGCCCGACGTTGACTTCGTATCCAGCCTCCTTAGCTTTGGCTTCTGTCAACCCGACACTGGCAATCTGCGGGTGGCAGTAAGTACAGCCGGGAATCTGGTTCTTATCCATGGGATGGGCCTCGAGGCCGGCGATCTTCTCGATGCAGATGACGCCCTCGTGTTCGGCCTTGTGGGCCAACATTGGCGGTCC
>PTLJ01000150.1 GCA_002938045.1 Alphaproteobacteria bacterium MarineAlpha3_Bin4 | reverse complement strand
CGAGTATTTCCATATCGTCCCGGTTCTCGACCTTGGCCAGCCACGGCGCCAGCAACGCCTCGATGCCGAGATAGGCACCAGAAACGGCCGATGCCATGGCCGCCAATGTGTCGCGGTCGCCACCGTTGAGGGCGGCGGTATAGAGACAATCGATGCACGACTTGGGATTAGCGAGAAAGACGTAGATCGCAAACGGCGTTGATTCGTGGACCGAGCCTGTGCGACCGATGGCGCCGGCCACTGAGCCAGGGTCGGCGGCGGCCTGCACGGCGGCGCCGTCGATAACTAACCGGGTGGGCGTGGGTGACGGTGGCCGACACCCGGGCCTGGGCGTCGAGATCGTCGGCCCGGTGATAGAATAGCCCGATCTGCGCGATCCGCATCGACGCCCCGATACCGAGCGAGCCTTTATCGCCGTATAAGTACTTAGCCGCTTCCCGGTATGAAAGGCCGTCACGCTCGACGAGCAAGAACAGCGACGGCGGTACCGAGTAGACCGCCGAGAAACTTGGAAACGCGGTCCGGTTGAACCATCGCCGCCCCCTTCAAGCCGACCTCACCATCGCTAGCCATTCGTCCTCGCTCAAGATGGTGACGCCAAGCTCTTCCGCCTTCTTGCGCTTTGAGCCAGCGCCCGACCCAGCAACGACAAAATCGGTGTTCTTAGAAACTGAGCCGGCGACCTTGGCGCCAAGTGATTCCGCCTTGGTCTTTGATTCCGAGCGGCCCATTGTCTCGAGCGAGCCGGTGAAGACGATGGTCTTGCCAGCGACCGGGCTCGACGAGGTCTCGGTCAAATCGAAAGCCGCCACCGTCAACTCGCCTTCAAGATGCTCCAGGACCTCGCGGTTGTTCGCATTGGCGAAGAACTCGAGGATGTCCCGCGCCACCGACGGCCCGATACCATCGATATTGACTAGCTCCTGATAGGCCTCCGAGCCCTCGTCCAGGGCCGCTATCATCGCCGCCATCCAGCCGTCGAGAGAGCTGTACTGCTTAGCCAGCAGACGCGCCGTCGCCTGACCGACCTGAGGAATACTCAGGGCATAGATTAACCGCGGCAACTCGATGCTGCGCCGCTCGTCGAGCGCCTGCAGCAGGGTGTCAGCCGATTTCTCCTGCCAGCCGTCTCGGGCAACAATCTCGTCCCATTTGTTGGCGAGGCGGAAGATGTCGACGGGTGTTGCTATCAGGCCGTCCTGCCAGAACGCCTCGATTTGCTTGGAGCCGAGCCCCTCGATGTCAAACGCATTGCGCGAGACGAAATGCTTCAGGCGCTCGACCGCCTGAGCAGAACAGACTAGGCTACCGGTGCAGCGCCTGGCAGCCTCGCCGACTTCGCGAACGGCGGAGCTGCCGCACTCGGGGCAGGTGTCGGGAAATGCATAGGCCGGCGGATTGCCTTCCCGCTTGCCGGTCACCACTGCAACGACCTGCGGGATGACGTCTCCGGCACGCTGCACGACGACTGTATCGCCGACCCGGATATCCCTGTCCAAGATGTAATCCTCGTTGTGCAGGGTCGCATTAGAGACGACGACGCCGCCAACAGTCACCGGCTGCAGCCGGGCGACGGGGGTTAGGGTGCCGGTTCGTCCAACCTGGATGTCGATGTCGTTGACCACTGTTTCCGCCTTTTCGGCCGGGAACTTGTGGGCGACCGCCCAGCGCGGTGCGCGGCTGACGAAGCCGAGGCGCTGCTGCCAGTCGAGACGATTGACCTTACAAACCATGCCGTCAATGTCGTAGTCGAATCCAGCGCGATTTTCTTCGACCTCGGCGTACAGTGCCAGTAGTTCCTCGATGGTCGTGCAGAGACGGATCAACGGATTGACGGCGAAGCCCCAAGCCCGGAGTTTATCGAGGAACGCCCAATGGCTGTCGGCGAAGGGCGCAGAAATCTCGCCCGCCGCATAAGCGAACATGGAAAGCGACCGCGCGCCAGTGATCGCCACGTCCAACTGCCTGAGGCTACCGGCAGCGGCGTTTCTGGGGTTGGCGAATATCTTGTCGGCCGCCTCTTCCTGACGCGCGTTGAGAGCAGTGAAGTCGGCCTTGCCCATGTAGACCTCGCCGCGCACTTCTAGGACCTCGGGCACGTCATCGCCGGTGATCTCCAAGGGCAGATCGGCGACAGTCTTAAGATTGGCGGTAATGTTCTCGCCGGTAGTGCCGTCGCCGCGCGTCGCGCCGAGCACGAAGCGGCCTCGCTCGAAACGGGCGCTGACAGAAACGCCATCGATCTTGGGCTCGCCAACGATCTCGACTGTTTCATCGTCGCCGAGGTTCAGGAATCGGCGGATGCGGCCGTGAAACTCATGAATGTCGTCCTCGTTGAAGGCGTTACCCAAGGAAAGCATCGGCTTGGAGTGGGTCACCTTAGTGAAGCCGGACGCTACCGACGCGCCTACCCGTTTGGACGGGCTGTCGTCGCGCACTAGGTCCGGGAAGCGCGCTTCGATAGCGTCGTTGCGCCCCCTGAGCCGGTCATAGTCCGCGTCCGAAATCAGCGGCGCATCGTTCCGGTGGTAGGCCTCATCGTGGCGCGCAATCTCCGCCGCCAAGGCCTCGAGCTCAACCGCCGCATTGGGCTTCAGTAATTCTTCGACCGGGGTCTTGCGCAGTTCACCGCTCATTCCGCCGCACCCGCCAGCAGGCTGTCGGCGGCAGCCCGAGCCTCGTCGGTTACCTTGGCCCCAGCTAGCATGCGGGCGATCTCCTCCTTGCGATCGGGATCGTCGAGAACTTCAACCGAGGTCCAGACCCGCGTCATGTCCTCAGCCTTGGCCTGTCCCATCACCTGCTCTGATTTGCTGACCCGCCAATGGTGGGTGCCGCGCGCCGCGACCTGTGGCGAATGAGTGACGACCATGACCTGGCAGCCATTAGCGAGTTTGGCCAGCCGCTCCCCGACGGCCGCCGCGACAGCGCCGCCAACTCCAGCGTCGACCTCGTCGAAGACCACCGTCGGCACCGGGTCCGCCTCGGCCAGGACTGCCTTAATCGCCAGCATGAACCGCGCCATCTCGCCGCCCGACGCAATCTTGTTCAATGGTCCGGCCGGCCCTCCTGGGTTGATTGCAGCGGTGAAAACGACGCGGTCAAAACCAGCCTCGTTCCAGGCGCCCTCGTCAAGCGGAGAAATTTCGGACGTGAAGACTGCCTTGCCCAGCTTGAGCGCCTTCAATTCCGCGTTGACGCCCTCATCGAGGCTGGTGGCGGCTTCGGTTCGAGCTTTTCTGAGGCGGTTGGCGGCGTCGACGTAGATGGCCAGCGCCACATCCTCTTCCCGACGCAGCCGCTCGTGTACAGCGCTACCGTCCTCCAGCGCCGTCAGCTTGGCGGAGAAGCCGTCGGCCAAGGCGGCCAGGTCGTCGACGTCGACAGCGTGCTTGCGGGCCAGTGCTCTAAGCGCGAAAAGCCTTTCCTCGGCATGATCGAGCGCATTGGGGTCAAGATCGAGGGAATCGCTCACCCGATCAAGCAGCATCATCGCCTCGGTGGTTTCGTTGAGCGCCCGGTCGAGAGCGGCAATAACCTCATTGAGCCGCTTTCCCGCCCTCTCCGCAACCCGTTCCAGTTCACGTGCGGCGCTTTGCAGCCGCGCCTCGGCGCCGTCCGTATCGGCGAGGCTCCTGGCCGCACCGTTAATTGCTTCGAGCAGCTGCTCGGCGTGCATCATCAGCGCCCGCCGCTCGGCCAGCCGCGACTCCTCGCCTGGCTGTGGAGCCAACTCGGTAAGTTCGTCGGCGGCGTGGCGGAAAAACTCCTCATCGCGCTGGGCTGCGGCGATCGCGTCTGCGGCCTCGATGCGGGCCTCGGATGCCGCCCGCCATGCATCAAACGCCGCCGAGGTGCTCTGGAGCAGATCGGGAAAGCGGCCAAAGGCGTCGAGCAGAACCCGGTGATAGGCGGGATCAAGCAGGCGCTGGCTTTCGAACTGGCCGTGTACCTCGACCAGGGTGCCGCCTATCCTCTTGAGTAATCCGATGCTGACGGGCTGATCGTTGACGAAGGCACGCGAGCGGCCGTCAGCGCTGAGCACCCGACGTAGCAACAATAAGTCGTCCTCAGCGCCAATTCCCTGTTCAGACAAGATCGCCCACGCCGGGTGGTCGGCGATAGGTTCAAATCTGGCGGTGACCGACGCCTGGGAGGCGCCATGACGGACAAGGCGCGCATCGGCTCGTTCACCGAGGCCAAGGCCAAGCGCATCGAGAAGTATTGACTTGCCAGCGCCAGTCTCGCCGGTCAACACGCACAGCCCGCGGCGAAATTCGAGATCGAGGCGCCCGATGAGGACGACATCGCATATGGATAAGCTACTCAGCATCCCGACTCGCTTACCAGAACTTATACCAGTGTTCCTCTACCAACCTATCACGGACCTGCTTGTTCTCGATCAACTCGTAGGCGTCGATATACCATTCGCTGCCGGGGAAGTTATGGCCCAGGACGGCTGCTGTCTTGTGGGCTTCATCAGTGATCCCAAGCGCCAGATAGGCCTCGGTCAGACGGTGCAACGCCTCCGGTATATGGGTCGTGGTTTCGAATTTGTCGACTACCGTCCGAAAACGGTTGA
>PTLJ01000015.1 GCA_002938045.1 Alphaproteobacteria bacterium MarineAlpha3_Bin4 | reverse complement strand
AGACCATGTCGATGACTCGGCGGAGATTAAGGCCCGGTTGACTGAGGTCGAAAAGCTGGCAAAGCAGCAGGGATTTGCGTCCGCCATTGGCCACCCGCGAGATGCTACCCTTGAAGCCCTCGCCAATTGGCTGGCGACGGTCGAACAACGGGGATTCCAATTGGTGCCACTATCGTCGCTCTTCACTCCGCGCAAAGTGCCCGGATAATCCAGAACCTACTGTACTTGGTAGGAAGGACAATGCACTAGTGATCACAACGCGTCAGAGCAAGGACGGATCGTTTGATGCAGCGTAACACACCGCTTCTTTAGCTGCCCTGATCAGGGCCTGGGCCTTGTTGACCGTTTCCTGATACTCGGAATTAGGGTTAGAATCAGCGACGACCCCGCAACCAGCCTGAACGTAGAGGGTTTCGTCCTTGATTACAGCTGTCCGGAGCGCGATGCAGGTGTCCATGTCGCCATCAGCGCCGAAATAGCCGATGCAGCCGGCATAGACGCCGCGTCGCGCCGGTTCTAGTTGGTCAATAATCTCCATCGCGCGCACCTTCGGCGCGCCTGAGACGGTGCCGGCCGGAAACCCGGCCAATAACGCATCGATAGCATCGAATGTTGGGTCGAGGTCGCCTTCCACGTTAGATGCGATATGCATGACATGGGAATAGTATTCGATGATGAATTGCTCGGTCGGCCGCACCGATCCGACCTCAGCGACGCGGCCGACGTCGTTACGCCCAAGATCTAACAGCATCAAATGCTCGGCCCGTTCCTTGGGATCGGCCAGCAACTCATCGGCCAGGGCCTTGTCCTTTTCCGGCGTCGTGCCCCGTTTTCGGGTCCCAGCGAGAGGACGGAGCGTGATCTTACCTTCGCGGACGCGGACCAGAATCTCCGGGCTTGACCCTACCACTGAGAAATTGCCGAAGTCGAGGAAGAAGAGGAACGGAGACGGGTTGAGCCGGCGAAGCGACCGGTAGAAAGAGAACGGTGGCAACGTGAACGGCATCTTGAACCGTTGCGACAGAACGATCTGAAACGCGTCCCCAGCTAAGATATATTCCTTAGCTCTCCGAACCATGCTGTAAAAGTAATCGCGGGTCATGTTGGATTCCGGTTCCGGCATCACAGCCGACGAGGTGGGCGCTCCGCTACCGAGCGATAGCGGCCGGTCGAAGTCTGCTATCACAGCCGGCAGGCGGGCACTGGCCTCCTCGTAGGCTGCCTCGGCATCGATATCCGGCCTCAGCCGCACGGGCGTCACGACAGTCATTGAATCGGCCAGTGAATCAAACACAGCCATTACTGTCGGTCTTAGAAAGATGCTATCGGGGACACCTATTACGTCTGGGTTATCGTTGGGAATCTTTTCGATCAGGCGTACCATGTCATAGCCCATATAGCCGAACAGTCCGGCCGCCATCGGCGGTAACCCTTTTGGCAAGTCGATGCGGCTCTCGGCGTCGAGCGCGCGAAGTGATTCGACAGCGCCTGAGTTTTTGGCAACGGGACAGGGAGTAAAGGTGTCCGGGTCGGCAATGGCGTCACGGTTAATCTCGGCGCGCTCGCCATAACAACGCCAGATCAGGTCTGGCTGCATGCCGATAAACGAATACCGTCCACGGATCGCACCGCCTTCGACTGATTCCAGGAGAAAGCTATTAGGCCGACCCGCCGTCAACTTGAGCATCGCCGATACTGGCGTTTCGAGATCAGCGACCAGGGTCGTCCATAAAACTTGCGCGATGCCTGCTTTGTATTTTTCCGAAAATTCGGAGATGTCAGGCTGAACTTTCATGGCGTGACCGAGCTCTTTCGACGGTCATTGGCCGACATTGGAAGAGAATAGGTTGTCGACGAGTTGACGATTGACGGAAACGGTATGACGTGCTTGCAGGGATTCAGCTAGTTGTTCCAGGATATCCTGCTTGACGGATTGGCGCAGTTGATCGCTCAAACGGTCAACTCCGTCTCTGTCCTCGGCCGGTTGAGCCGCTGCGACCTGGGTCAATGTGGCAATTTGATATCCGCCCTCAACCCTAGCCATCGCCGCCTTACCGATTTCGAGATCGAAAAGGCTGGCCGCCAAAGAAGCCGGCACCTGGCCTCTTTGCTCGCGAGTCACGGGACCGATAACGCTTGGCGTTAGTCTCGCTTCTTCCGCAACTGATTTAAACACCGTTCCGGTGTTGATGCGTTCGACCAGTCTCTGCGCCCGCTTTTCAGATTTTTCCCGGCGAGCCTGAGCTTTCCATTCAGTCACGACCTCGCTTCGGACCGAGTCGAGTGGCCGTAGCGCCGGCGAAGTCACGGCATCGACGCGGAGGATGAAGAAGGCCTCCGTGCCAGCCTCGGTCAATGGGCTGTCCTCACCCTCGGCCGTCGAGAATGCCGTTTGAAGGAACTTACCGCCAGCCGGAAGATCAGGCACCTCGGCTCCATTCTTGTCACGACCTGTGCGATCGATGGAATCAATACGGGTGACCGGCAGGTTAAGATTGGCGGCTGCCTCCTCAAGCGTGGCTCCGCCGCCGAGTTCATCCTCAAGGCGGTTAGAGAGATCGAAAAGGCCGTCAACGGCCTTTTCGTTAGCAACCAATATTCGAAGTGTGTCACGTACCTCGGCAAAACTCTGCTGACCACCAGGTGTGATCTCCATGACCTTAATCAGATGCCAGCCAAGAGGACTTTCTAGTGGTTCGGTCACTTGATTGGCACCAATCGCGAAAACCGGCACCGACAATTCGGTTAACAGGTCGTTCTTCGTTACAGATCCCAGGTCGAGGCTGGCGGCGTCTTGATCGGCCATTGCCTTCGCAATCTCGGCAAAATCACCGCCCTGGATTAGGAGTTCCCGGGCCCTCTTAGCGATCTCTTCGTCAGCCATGATCATCTGCATAAGCCGGCGGCTCTCCGGCTGGTTAAACTCCGCCTCACGTGCCTCGTAGGCGTTTTGAAGTTCCAGGTCGGAAACCGAGATCTCCTTTGCCAGATCGCGCGCTTCGAGCCGATTTACTGTAATTTGTCGGTATTCCGGAGCCGTGAACCGAGCTTTGTTGTCGCGATGGTACTTATCCAGTTCCTGCGGTCCTGGTTCCGGCACGTCCATGATATTGTCGTCTGCCACGATAATCGTGTCAGCGTAGCGCTGTTCGTTTCGGTAGCGGTAGATAGCGTCAATGGCCTTTCTCGAGGTGGTGGCGCCGGCATCGAGGCTGTGAAGAAACTGTTCGGCGGCCATGTCGCGACGTAAACGTGATAGGTAGCTGCCTTCCGTATACCCCGAAATTTGCAGGAACTGCTCGAACCGATTGCGGTCAAAATTGTTACCTAACCCCCGAAACCTCTCCTCGCTACGGATCCGGTCGCGTATTTGGTTATCGCTGATCAGGACGCCCAAATCGCTGGCGCCAAGTCCGAGCAGTATGTTGGTGACGCGCTGGGAAATGACAGCATCAATGACTCCCAATTGGCGGGCTTGCTCGACGTCAAAATTTGCGCCATAAAGCCGCTGCATGCGGTTGAGCTCGTTGCGGATCTCTAACTCGAGATCGCGCGCGCCAATCTCCGTATTGCCGACTTTGACTGCGGGGGAAATGCTGAACCGGCCGGTCAACATGTCGTTGATGCCCCAGGCCCCGAAGCTGATGACGAGCAGGCCGGTCAGACCCTTAACGACAATCCCGCCAGTGCGTTTGCGAATGCTGCCTAACATCTTTTTGCCGTTTCGCCCGAAGCAAAGGTGAGGGTGTATGTACCCCGGTGAAGGGGCCGCATCATAAGAGGCGCTGCGGGGAGCCACAATAACCGAAAATGGTTGGAATTAATCAATTAACGATGAAATTCATGGAACCCGACCCGGATCCGGACAAGGGGTCCAGCGACAGCCCTGACTAGAATCTCCGAGCGTGAGAAACTGCGTTAGAAAATCGCCACCACCCCAAACAGTGCCAGAAGCTCCTTTAACGTCTTGGTTTCGTGACCGGTTCGCCTGGCAGGATGTCCCGTTGGAGGCCATACCGATTGACCCATACCACCCGAAAACCGAAGGCGGCTGTGCCGATGCTTTGCGGCAATCCAAGCTGGCGCTCATGAGACAAGGACAAACCCTACTATGCCCATCCCATGTTATGGGCACCGTTAGTGGTTGTGGGGGAGGAGGGGAACTTTGGTTTGTTAATCCAAATCGGCGGCAACGGCAGATACGTCGTTGGTAGAGAAGAGGGGTTGAGAGGTGGAAGCGGGGCTCCTAAGAGGCTAAAACCCCAGCAAAGACTTTTGACACTGTATAGAGTTTCCAGGGGTTACAGGAGGTTTATAATGGTATGAATAGCATCAAAACCCTCTGAATTTAAAGGAAAAATTTATCATAACCGATTATGCGGACGTCCCTTAAGTTTGACAGCGAGTCGACGAGCGGTGTGTAGCTAGCTTGGCCATGTCATTGGGGTGTAATGTGACGGATCAGGGGGCCGAACCCAATTCACAGGAAACCAGGATTCTGGCAGAAAAAACTCCATGTCTGTTGACGATTGAGAAGAATTCCGTTAGCCGCACATTAGACATACCATCGAGACCAAGGAATGGATTGTTCTGAGGACCTCTAGGGCAATGGGATGCTTCGTGATGTTTTCCAAAGTGGCGCCGAGGTTGATGCTCCCAGCCACTCGTCATAAGGTCGCCGACCCGATAGACCTCATGGTAATTGGAACCCTAAGATGACACATTCCCGCCGCCCGCTGATCGCCGGAAACTGGAAAATGAACGGCCTCACGGACGAGGCAATGGATTTGGCTACGGGTCTCGTGACGCGTATGACCAAAATGCCG
Source organism: Alphaproteobacteria bacterium MarineAlpha3_Bin4 (assembly GCA_002938045.1). Taxonomy (GTDB): domain Bacteria; phylum Pseudomonadota; class Alphaproteobacteria; order Rhodospirillales; family Casp-alpha2; genus PTLJ01. Next base: position 9,459 of record PTLJ01000015.1, on the reverse strand, counting down.
AACGCTCCATTCGATATGCTCCTCTGTCCACCATTTACCGCAATCCGCATGGTCGCCGAAGTGCTGGCCGGAAGGCTGATGATAGGCGGACAGGATTGTCACGCAGCAGAAAAAGGAGCGCACACCGGTGATGTTAGCGCTGCAATGCTGGCCGATGCCGGCTGTACTTTCGTAATCGTCGGTCATTCAGAGCGGCGCACGGACCACGGCGAGACCAATGCCGTTGTGAGGAACAAGGCGAAAGCCGCCCTTGCAGCCGGACTGCACGTAATCATTTGCATCGGCGAGACGGAGGCTAAACGCGATGCAGGTGCCACTATGGACGTGGTGAGGAGCCAACTCTCCGGATCAGTACCCGGGGGCGCAAATTCCGACAATACGGTTATCGCTTACGAACCAGTTTGGGCGATTGGCACCGGTAGGGTCGCGACGCCGGCACAGGCCCAGGAAGTGCACGCGGAGATTAGGACGTGGTTAGCGGTCCGCCTGGGCGACGAACAAGCATCACAAATCCGTGTTCTCTATGGCGGCTCAATGAAGCCGGATAATGCGGCCGAATTGTTGGCGTTGATGGACGTCGACGGCGGCTTAATCGGCGGCGCCAGCCTCATGGCGGAAGACTTTTGGGCGATCGCACAAAATTGTATCAGTTAAGGCTAGCCATTTCGCCTCGCAGGGACTAAAAAGCGCGCGGCATTCGGAGCGGGCCGAATTGCGTGCCTGCCATTGGGGAGCCCACCTTAACGCTCATGTCCACTGTTATCCTCGTCATTCATCTGTTGCTCGCTATCGCCCTTGTTGGGACGGTGTTGCTTCAGCGCAGCGAAGGTGGCGGTCTCGGCATGGGCGGTGGTGGCGGTAGCGGAATGGGTGGTTTTATGACTGGCCGCGCAACGGCCGATCTTCTGACCCGAACGACAGCGATCCTGGCAGCGTGCTTCATGGGGACGAGCCTATTCCTCGCAATCCTTGCCGGCGCTGCGCGTGAATCACGTTCAATTCTCGACCAACCGTCACTCCCCATTGAACAACAGAAGGAATCGGAAGGACCAAGCATTCCGGTTGCAAAGTAGGAGAAATGGCGAGAATCGGGGACTCAGTCGGAATTTTGGAAGAGGTGGCGAAATTGCCGCCTCTTTTCTTTTTTAACTCGTCCCATTTGTTGTATGGTGTGGGTCCATGACGCGGTTCATCTTTATCACCGGCGGCGTGGTTTCCTCACTCGGTAAAGGCTTAGCATCGGCAGCCCTTGGCGCGCTCCTTCAAGCACGCGGATTCAAGGTCCGGCTGCGCAAGCTCGACCCCTACATCAACGTCGATCCGGGCACCATGAGCCCCTATCAACACGGTGAAGTCTACGTCACCGACGACGGCGCTGAGACTGATCTCGACCTCGGTCATTATGAACGCTTCACCGGCGTCGCCTCGCGCCAGAGCGACAATGTCACCACCGGGAAAATTTACTCCGACGTGATTGCTAAGGAACGCTGTGGCGACTATCTCGGCGCGACGATTCAAGTCATTCCGCACATCACCGACGCGATTAAGGAGTTTATTGTCAGCGACATCACGGATGAGGACTTCGTTCTATGCGAGATCGGAGGCACAGTCGGCGACATCGAGGGCCTGCCGTTCTTGGAAGCGATCCGCCAGTTCCGCAACGAGATCGGACCCGACCTGACCATGTACATCCACTTGACCTTGGTGCCTTACATTCCAAGTTCCGGTGAACTGAAAACCAAGCCGACCCAGCATTCGGTCAAGGAACTCCTGAACGTCGGCATCCAGCCTGACCTATTGTTGTGCCGAGCCGACCGCGAAATCCCGGAGGGGGAGCGGCGCAAGATCTCGCTCTTCTGCAACGTCCATGAAGATGCTGTGATCCCGGCGCTCGACGTCAAGACGGTCTATAGCGTACCGGTGCGCTACCACGAGGAAGGTCTGGACAACCAGGTGTGCCGACATTTCAACCTCGACGCGCCGGCACCGGACCTCACTCGCTGGATCAAAATCCAAGACTGTGTCTTGGTTCCCGAAGGCGAGGTCAACATAGCCATCGTTGGAAAATATACGGGTCTCATGGACGCCTACAAGTCGCTCACCGAGGCGCTCGATCACGGCGGCATCACCAATAATGTCAAAGTCCATATTAACTGGTTGGAATCTGAGGTTTTCGAGAGCGAAGATGCGCTCTCGCACCTCGAAGGTGTCCACGGTATCCTCGTTCCTGGTGGTTTCGGCGAGCGCGGCTCGGAAGGCAAAATCTCGGCAGCGCGTTTTGCGCGCGAGCGCCAAGTACCTTATTTCGGCATCTGCTTCGGCATGCAGATGGCGGTGATCGAAGCGGCGCGCAACATGGCCGGCATCTCGGGCGCTGGCTCAACCGAATTCGGCGACTGCGAGAAACCTGTGGTCGGACTGATGACCGAATGGATGCAAGGCGATCAGCTACAGCAACGCACGCAGAACGACGACATGGGTGGCACGATGCGCCTGGGCGCTTACGACTGCACCTTGGCCGATAACAGCCGAGCCCGTAATATTTACGGCCAGCCAGTGATCACCGAGCGCCATCGTCATCGCTACGAGGTCAACACAAATTTTAAGGACCAGCTAGAGAAGGCCGGTATGCGAGTTTCGGGCACGTCTCCGGACGGGCTTTTGCCCGAGATCGTCGAGATACCGGATCATCCCTGGTTTATTGGTGTGCAATTCCACCCCGAACTGAAATCAAAACCATTCGATCCACATCCGTTATTCACGTCGTTTGTCAATGCAGCGGTCAATCAGTCGCGGCTGGTGTAGGGTAGGAGACATGACCGAACCGAGACGCCTCACCATCGGTAACGTCGAAGTCGCTAACGACGCACAGATAGCAATCATCGCCGGACCTTGCGCTATGGAGAGCCGCCAGCATGCCCTGGATATGTCGGGTGCGCTGGCCGAAATGGCGACAAAGCTTGGCTTCGGCTTGATTTATAAGACCTCCTACGACAAAGCTAACCGGACCAGCGGCGCCAGCCCGCGCGGTATCGGGCTCGAGGAGGCGCTGCCCATCTTCGCGGCGATCCGGGATGAATCCGGCTGCCCGGTCTTGACCGACGTTCATGAGGCGACCCATTGTGCTCCCGTCGCCGAGGCCGTGGATGTGCTGCAAATTCCGGCCTTCCTATGTCGGCAAACCGACCTGCTGGTCGCCGCCGGCGAGACCGGCAAGGCGATCAACGTCAAGAAGGGGCAGTTCCTAGCACCCTGGGACATGGCTAACGTGGTCAATAAGATCGAAGCCACCGGGAACGAGAGCATCATGGTCTGTGAGCGCGGTGCGTGTTTCGGCTACAACACCCTAGTATCCGACATGCGCTCGCTTCCAATCCTGGCCGCAACCGGCTACCCGGTGGTGTTCGACGCGACCCATTCCGTTCAACAACCGGGCGGGCAGGGTGCCGTATCCGGAGGGCAGCGAGAGTTCGCCCCGGTACTCGCCCGGGCAGCCGTGTCGGTCGGCGTCGCGGCCGTCTTCATGGAGACCCACCAGAACCCAGACAACGCCCCTTCCGACGGTCTAAATATGATTAACATCAAAGATTTACCGGATATAATCGAGGCCTTGCTTGTTTTCGACCGCGTGGCTAAGGCGCACCCTGTGAACCCATTCTAACTAGCCGTTCTTGCTCCACCTGGTGATAGCCGTTATGAGTTCCGGCGCAGCGCAGTGCCACGGGACCAGGAGCGCACACGCCAATGACCGCCATAATCGATATCTTCGCACGCGAAATCCTGGATAGCCGGGGCAACCCGACCATCGAGGTTGACGTCACACTTGAATCCGGTGCCCGCGGCCGGGCCGCGGTTCCCTCAGGGGTTTCGACCGGCACCCATGAAGCGATCGAGCTGCGCGACGGCGACGAGGCCCGATTCTTCGGTATGGGCGTCCAAAAAGCCTGTGAATCGGTCAACGGCGAGATATTCGAGGCCCTTTCGGGCATCGAAGCCGAGGACCAACTGCATCTCGACCGCATCATGATCGAACTCGATGACACGCCAAACAAGAACCGCCTGGGCGCCAACGCCATCCTCGGGGTCAGTCTTGCGACGGCCAGGGCCGCGGCCGAGGATGCCGGAATGCCACTATACCGCTTCATCGGTGGAGCTAATGCGCAAACCCTGCCAGTGCCGATGATAAACATTATCAACGGCGGCGCCCATGCAGATAATCCGATCGATATTCAGGAATTCATGGTCATGCCGGTCGGTGCGGCGAGCGAGGCTGAGGCAATCCGCTCCGGAGCTGAAGTCTTCCACACACTTTGCGGGCTGCTGAAAGACGCCGGCCAGAACACCAACGTCGGTGACGAAGGCGGTTTTGCGCCGGTGCTCGACAGCACGACCGAGGCTCTTGATTTCGTTATGAAAGCGATCGAGAAGGCCGGGTACAAGCCGGGCGACGACATGGTTCTTGCTCTTGACGCTGCCTCGACCGAGTTCTTCAAGGATGGGAAATACGAGCTCGCAGGCGAGGGGAAAACCCTCGATGCAGCCGGCATGGTCAAATACTATGAGGATCTGACTGGCAACTACCCCATCGTCTCAATCGAGGATGGCCTAGCCGAGGACGATTGGGACGGTTGGCAGATGCTCACCCAGGCCCTCGGCACTAAGGTGCAATTGGTCGGCGACGATATCTTCGTTACCAATCCGCTGCGACTCGCCAACGGGATCGAGAAGGGTGTTGCCAACTCGATCCTGGTCAAGGTCAACCAGATTGGCACCTTATCGGAGGCCCTGGAGACGGTGGAAATGGCCCATAAGGCCGGTTACACAGCAGTCATCTCACACCGTTCAGGCGAAACAGAGGATGCAACCATCGCCGATATCGCCGTTGCCACCAACGCCGGACAGATCAAGACTGGGTCCCTCAGCCGCTCCGATAGGCTCGCCAAGTACAACCAGCTGATCCGAATTGAACAGAACCTCGCCCCGGTCGGTCGCTACGCCGGCCATTCAGCGCTCCGCTAGCCCGGCCAAATTCGCCGAGTGACGTGACGCAGGGACCAACTAGCTCGCCCGTGCCAACCCATAATTCGATAGCCCGTACCTCAATTCGCAAGATTTTGTTAACGAATCGCGGCTAATCATGCCGACGGGTTTGGGACTGTGGATACGACAACGAAAACAAGGATCCACAGTCCGCTATGGGTCTGTTCAAAGAAATCCGTGCCAGGGCACGGTACGTAGTTGGCTCCGTTTTGGCGGTATTTATCGTCGTTTACTTAGTCTACCACGTCATTTCTGGTGACCGGGGCCTGATCGCCTGGTGGAGGCTTTCCCAGGAGGCCGTGGTGACGCAAGCCAAGGTCAAGATAACTGAAGCTCGGCGTCGTACCCTGGAACGACGGGTTCGCTTGCTACATCCAGGGAGTCTCGATCGCGATATGCTCGAGGAACGGGCACGCGTGATGCTGAATTACGGACATGCAGAAGACATCGTCATCCTTGAGAACGAAGGGAACAAGTAATGGGCAGCTTAGCAGAAAATCTGGAACCGCCGTTCTACGCAGCAATACTGAACGACAACGACCTCGGGCTCGAAGACGAGACCCACATCGGCCCGACTGACGAGATGGTCTCGCTGGCGCTGCGGCAACCGGGGTTTATGGGGCTTGAGACGACCCGCGACGACCAGGGCCATTGGGTCGCGATTTCCTACTGGCGCGATAAATCCGATATCGAGGCCTGGCGTTCCAAGGGCGACAGCAAAATCGCGAAACGATTCCACAACGTCCGCCTTCAGGATGCCTGTGCGCTTAGGATTTCCCGCGTCGATGAAAAACTGAGACCGGACACGTCCTTGAAGGCCAACCTACCCGCGATCCCTAACAGCAGTCTGTGGACCATCGGCGCACTTCTATTGGCCGCTTTCCCAGCCATAGCGGGGTTGTTGGGCCATGAGTAAGCTCACACGCTTCAAAAAGCCGCCATTCTACACCACGATCTATGCGACGCCGATCTATGACCAAGACGCCGGGCTCTACAGCGAGGCGCTGTCGACTATCCTATCGCTCGCCACCATTCAGTCCGGATTTCTCGGCCTTGAGGAAGAACACGACGCTCAAGGCCGTCCAGTCAAGATTGCTTATTGGGACTCGTTTACAGCGATGAACGCCTGGCTCGAAAAAGCCAGCGATCTAGTTCCCTACAAAATTGGACTGGAACCATGTCTCGGGTCGTGTGGCTGCCTATGGCAATGGCTCGACGAAGACGTTTCGCGATCTCAGAATGTTGCCTGAAGCCGGTACGGCCGGGCCAAAAATATATCATTAACTTTATTTGAGTTAAGCAATCTTTCTTTTGTATGATCGGGACCTGATACAGCCTCCGGTTTCTTGTATTGTGGCTATAGCTGGACTAGGTTGATACCCGAAATCTACCCGTCCGCATCGCTTTTTCCAGAGGGATCCAGGGCGAGGTATAACGGGGAAGATGCATGGCCAAGCTCTCAAAATCTGCTTCGAAAAAAGCGCCCAAAAAAAAGCGATCCAATAAGAAAAAAAATAACGCATCGCCCGAGGAACTTCTCCATTACTACCAGCAGATGCTGCTGATCCGTCGATTTGAAGAGAAGGCGGGCCAGCTATACGGCATGGGTCTGATCGGCGGTTTCTGCCATCTCTATATAGGTCAGGAAGCGGTCGTCGTCGGCATGCAGGCTACTGCAGGTGAGAACGATAGTGTCATCACTAGCTACCGGTGCCACGCTCACATGTTGGCCTGCGACATGGATCCCAAGGGCGTCATGGCGGAACTGACCGGACGTCAAGACGGCCTTTCGAAAGGCAAGGGCGGGTCAATGCACATGTTTAGTCTAGAGAAGCGGTTCTTCGGTGGCCATGGCATCGTCGGTGCTCAGATTCCGCTTGGTACTGGCCTCGCTTTCGCCAACCTATACAGGAAGGACGGTGGCCTTTGTCACGCCTATTGCGGCGACGGTGCCATCAACCAAGGTCAGATCTATGAGGCTTTCAATATGGCCTCGTTGTGGAAGCTTCCAGTGATCTATGTGATCGAGAACAACAAATACGGCATGGGAACTTCTGTCGAGCGAGCATCAGCGGTGACGGAACTCTACAAGCGCGGCGACTCCTTCGGTATTCCTGGCGAGCAGGTCGACGGTATGGACGTTCTCGCCGTCAAGACCGCTGCCGAAAAGGCCGCGGCCTGGTGCCGCACCGGCAAGGGACCTTTCATTCTTGAGATGAAGACATACCGCTACCGAGGGCACTCGATGTCCGATCCAGCTAAATACCGGGATAAGGAAGAGGTCTCCAAGGTCCGCAAAGAGAGCGATCCGATCGACAACCTGCGCGATAGGATCCTGTCGACTAAGGTTGCCACCGAGGCGCAGCTGAAGGACACCGATAAGGACCTCAAGATGATCGTAACTGCGGCTGCTGAATTCGCGCAGCAGAGCCAGGAGCCGGATCCGGCAGAACTCTATACGGACATTTTGTTGGAGGCCTAGGCAATGGCTATTCAAATCCTGATGCCGGCGCTGTCGCCCACTATGACCGAGGGCAAGTTGGCCAAATGGGTCAAAGACGAGGGCGATGCTGTCGAAAGCGGCGACGTAATCGCCGAAATCGAGACCGACAAGGCGACCATGGAATTCGAAGCAGTTGACGATGGGGTGCTCGGCAAAATTTTAGTCGCCGAGGGGACCGACGGGGTAGCCGTCAACACGCCGATAGCAATTGTCTTAGAAGACGGTGAGGATATTTCCGCGGCAGATTCGATTGCAGTCGCTCCTGGCGCTGAACCGGCGCCAGAGACGACCCCCGAGCTGACGGCGAAAGCCGCGCCCGTCACCCAGCTCAGCGCGTCGAACCCGGACTCCCCACAGCCGATGGAATACAAAGGCGCGACTACGGCCCTAACCATACGCGAAGCGCTTCGCGATGCCATGGCTGAAGAAATGCGGCGCGACGAAACGGTTTTCCTGATGGGTGAGGAGGTTGCTGAATACCAAGGTGCCTATAAAGTCAGCCAAGGGCTGCTTGAGGAATTCGGCGCCGAGCGGGTCATCGATACGCCGATCACCGAACACGGTTTTGCCGGCATTGGCGTTGGCGCCGCATTCGGTGGCCTGCGTCCGATCGTCGAGTTCATGACTTTCAATTTTGCCATGCAGGCGATCGACCACATCATTAATTCGGCCGCCAAAACTCTCTATATGTCGGGCGGGCAGATGGGGGCGCCGATTGTGTTCCGTGGTACCAACGGCGCAGCCTCGCGCGTCGCCGCCCAGCACTCTCAGTGCTACGGGGCCTGGTACGCTCAAATCCCGGGCCTCAAGGTAATTGCGCCTTGGTCTGGAGCTGACGCCAAGGGGCTTCTCAAGGCCGCCATCCGAGACCCCAACCCAGTCATTTTTTTGGAAAACGAGATTCTTTATGGCCAAAGCTTCGATGTTCCTGATGACGTCGATTTTGTCATTCCTATTGGCAAAGCCAGAATTGAGCGACCGGGAAGTGACGTCACCATCACCGCATTTTCGCTAATGGTCGGCATCGCACTGCAAGCGGCCGAACAGCTGGCCACCGAAGGTATCAACGCCGAAGTCATTAACCTCCGCACGTTGCGGCCGCTCGATACCGGAGCCATCGTCGACTCGGTGGAAAAGACTAACCGTATAGTAACCGTCGAGGAAGGATGGCCGACGTGCGGCATTGGCGCCGAGATCGGCGCTATGCTAATGGCACAGGCCTTCGATTACCTCGATGCGCCGGTCGCGCGTGTCGCCGGTAAAGACGTGCCTATGCCCTATGCGGCCAATCTTGAGGCCCTGGCCCTGCCGAAAGCCGAAGACATCGTCGAGGCGGCGAAGGCCGTCTGTTACGGGTAGGGCTGAACGATGCCAATCCAGATTTTGATGCCATCGTTGTCTCCAACTATGACAGAAGGCAAGTTGGCCAAATGGATCAAGAGCGAGGGCGATGCCATCGAAAGCGGCGATGTAATTGCCGAAATCGAGACCGACAAAGCAACCATGGAAATCGAGGCCATTGACGATGGCGTGCTCGGCAAAATCCTAATAGCCGAGGGCACTGACGGCGTGCTAGTCAATCAAGTGATCGGCCTAATACTCGAGGAGGGGGAAGATGCCTCGGCCCTCAACGACGCTGCTACGGCGCCGCCACTGACTTCTAGTGCGGAGCTAACTCCGACTGTTGAACCTACAGCCGCCGCAGAGCTGTCCCAAAGCGCAACACCTACGCCGCGCCTCACCGAACCTAAATCCCGGGTCTTCGCAAGCCCACTCGCTCGCCGGATGGCCAAGCAGTCGGGATTTGATATTTCTGCCGTTGCCGGCAGCGGCCCCCATGGACGTATAGTTAAACGCGACATCGAGGCAGCCATGGCCGGTGGTGTGCCCTCGCCCACAACCGCGCGGCCATCTAC
>PTLJ01000149.1 GCA_002938045.1 Alphaproteobacteria bacterium MarineAlpha3_Bin4 | reverse complement strand
CTATAACGAAAGATGAAACTAAAGATTCCGCTTTCCATTTTAGTCTCCGTCCCGCTCCCAAGAATTAATATCTGTTAATTTTGCTTAAACTCGACAACCATCCGATTATGGGTCAATGCGTTCCCTGGCTGACAGACTGTGATATTCTCCGGCCCGACCAAGGGCTATGGAACCGTTTTGCCGTCTTGGCCAGATCATCAAGCCATTCAGCTATTATTACTCGGCTTCTGTTTCACTAATTAACGAATTCAGCCGAAGTCCTTACAGAACAGACACACCTGGTCGAGTATTCTCCGCCCGGAGCAAGGGTGTCAAGGGAACAACAACCCGAGGTTTCGGAGCGTCAAAGCCCTTATAAACCAGTGATTATCTGGGCGGTGGTCACCGCGCCAGATAGGTTTAATTTATGGGCTGAGGGTTTTGGCGCGTCGAGGGCTTTATCGATCGCCTGTGAAAGCGTTTCGGGGTTCAAGTCAGACTCTTCAACCATGGTAATCAGGCCACGATCTTGTAAAACGCGCGCCCGCTCCGATTGTTCACTCTCGCCAGCCGCCGAAAATGGCACGATGACGCTACGGCATTGCGCTGACAAAAGATCCATTACCGTGTTGTAGCCGCCCTGCGAAACCGATAAAGCGGCATTCTTCAAAACGCCCCGGAAATCATTGCGCGCCGACTCAACGATGACCCCATCCGGTGCTGCCGTAACGAGTTCGGAAAACACTTGCTCCGGAATGTTGCTGCCGACCAATAACCGCCACTTTACGGATGCCATTCTGCTCAACCGCCGAGCAGCGAGCGCAGTTCGCAACAGCGCCTCCCCGACCGCGCCACCGCCGACGGAGACGATCACTTCGCCTTTTCCCAGCTCCGCCGGAACGCTTGGCTCCCGTTCGTCGACCACGTAGCCCGTATAGTCGGTCATATGATCCAATGACGCGGCATCCGGAAAACTTTCCGTCAACGGGATCAATTGCGGATCGCCATGGACCAGGATGCGATCAAACCATTGGTTCGCTGTTTCGATTACTTCCCGGTTACGCGTTGGATCGTCCCGACGGACGAGAACGTCGCGCACCGAGCAGACGACCGCCGAATTCGGCCGGGCCCTCTCTATTAGTGGCAGCAATTCGAAGCGAAATTGGCGGCGACCGAAGGGAAACAGATCGATAATCAAAACATCCGGCTGCAACTGATCAAAGGCATCTAGCAAGGCACGGCGGCGGCGTACCTTCCATGCGGAGTCAATCGAGGAACCGTCTTCATCTAGCAGGATCTTGAAACTGGCATCTGCGGCCCGCACTAAAGGCAACGGGATCGGTTGAGCGACTTCGAACTCGGCGCTCAAACCGGGCGGGCAGCCGGCCGTCACATGCACGTCGAGCCCGACGCCAGCCATAGCCCGGGCGAGGGTCGCTGCCCGCTGAAGGTGGCCGACGCCAAGCAGATTCTGGACATAGAACAGACCCCGCCGCGTCATTCCATCACCAACGGTATGTTCAGACGTTCGATCTGGGGCGACCCCATAACAACGTGGAACAAATGTGCACACGCGTCACGTAGTTTATCGGCAGGCTTATCCATCATATCCCACCCCGACGCTAGGGCGTAAAGCGCGTTTAATACGCCTTTATGGCAAACGGCGACAGTCGGATCGAGTATCTCCTCAAGCCAGGGCGCCAAGCGTGCCTGCACCTCGCGTGGGCTTTCGCCGCCGTCGGGCCGGAAATCGAGGCCACGGGCCTGGTTGCGTTTCATTTCCTCGCCCAGGTCATCGCGCAACATTGGAAATCGCTGTCCTTCCCAGCTTCCCCAAAACATCTCAATCAGACGTTGTTCGATCTCGGGTTCGCCGCCGAGTAAGCGGGCAGTCTCCAGGGCGCGTCCAAGAGGACTAGAAACCCAGCGATAATCTTGAAATTCTATTGGTAGCACCCATTTAGCCACCTGCTGCCGGCCAAGATCGCTGAGCGGTAGGTCCGAGCGACCCTGTATGCGCTTCTCTACATTCCAATCCGTCGGCCCGTGGCGGATGATAACCAAGGGGATCATGCCACGAGATTTCCAAGCATCTGATTCAAAGCATTCCCGGCGGCGACCACAGTGTGTCTCTCGGCCATCCTTCGTGCCGCCGCCCTACCCATCAACCGCCGCAGGTTGTTATCGTCGATCAAGCGCGCCGTAGCCGCGCGGAAGTCGGTGGCATTTGCCGGTGCCGTTAGGAACCCCGTTTCGCCGTCGGAGACAACGCTGGGAACGCCTCCAGCGCGACCACCGACGACTGGAATGCCGGCAGCCTGCGCTTCAAGAAAACACATGCCGGGCGTCTCCTTGACGGCGGGCCAAAGAAATGCATCACAGGCGGCATAGATTGCAGGAAGCCGGTCGTGTTCACATTCGCCCAGCCACAGGACCCTACTGCCACAACCGGATAAAGCTGTCTCGACGTCGGCGGTGGCTGGACCGGACCCGACAACCAGCAACCGCCACGAAGCAATCATCATCGACTCAAGCGCACGGCCCAATATCTGATACGATTCGACCTTGTCGCCGTGCCTCATCATGGCCACCGTCAACAACCAGGTGTCATCCATATCGAGACCCAGGCGTTGGGAAAGCGCACGACGATGCGCTTCGCGCTTTTGGTGGGCGGCGACAAAGGGTTCAACGTCGATGAACGGTCTCAGTTCAGCATAAAGATCCGGACTGGATAGCAGCGGCCGCACGCATTCGGCGTCACCCACGCTCATTCCGATGACGAGATCAGCCATCGCGAGTGTTTCAACGACTGCCTGTGTCCCGATAGCCCAGGGCCCGTCCACTTGCTTCGGTGCGAACGATGCTTCGGCGACCACATAAGGGATGCCGAGCGCCTGCGATACCCGGGGTCCGATCCAATCCGGCGCCTTAAAGAACAGGTGATAAGTGAACCACAGTTGCGGATTCTTAACCGCGGACATCGCTCGGTAACGCCGGATCAGCCGGTCGGCTATACGTTCGCCAATCAACTTGATCCGAGCCTGGCGTCGGGCGTCTCCATGCCGATCATAGCTCCGAAAGCGGCTCGCTAAATGAACTTGGTTTCCGGAACTCTCCAGCCCTGCCATCAACAGCCGCGCGATTAGACGATCACCTGACGGCGTCAACGAGGCCGGCGGCTTCAACGGTGCGTAGAAGGCAACTCGCATGGGTCTGCTGGTGGAGTCATAAGGCCGAAACGTGACGCCAGGATATCGATTCCCCGGTCGCAGGCGAAATCAGCACGAACACGCTTCATGCCAGCCTCGCCGAGTTGCTGGCGCAACTCCGGATCCGTGATCAGACGGTCGAGTGACGCCGCCAAGCCGGCGATGTCACCGGGGGTAACGAGGAGTCCCGTCACTTCGTTGGAAACTAATTCGGGAACCGCCGAGACCCGGGTCGAAAGGCAAGGAACACCTTGGCTCTGAGCCTCCATCAGCACGTTGGGCAATCCGTCCCGGTCGCCGTTTGCCGCGATCCGGCTTGCAAGTGCGAAAACATCTGCCTGATCATAGGCTTCCAGCACCTGGGCGTACGGCTGCGGCCCACGCCACTCAATTCGTCCGGCGATCCCGAGCCGGCTTGCTTTGGCCTGCAAGGACTTGAGTTGATCGCCACTGCCAATATGAATCAATCGCCAAGATCGATCGCGCGGAAGCAGGCCAAGAGCGTCGAGCAGGTCGTGATAGCCCTTCTTCTCCACCGCGCGCCCGACCGAGACAACCATCACCGGATCTGCGGCATTGTCACCAACGCGGCTCGAATAGCCGTTTTGGCGCATGGGAATGCGATTGAAGTCGAGGCCGTGGTAGACCAGCTGCACGCGCTCTGGCGCCGATGTTAGCGAAGCCAAATGCTTAGCATTAGTCTTGGTACAGGTGACCAGCCATCGCATATCGGAAAGTTTTTCCTCTTTTTCCCAGTCGGGCAGGGTCCAGATATCCTTAGCATGCGCCGAGCAACTCCATGGTAGGTCGCATATCATTGCCGCATAGCGGGCGACGGATGCTGGCGTATGCAGAAAATGGGCATAGATCCAGGTCACGTCGGCCGCCATCTCGCTGGCCATTACCAGCGCCTGACCGAATCGTCGAATCCTGTTCAGCGTCGGATCCCGCCTCAGGTCCGTGAGCCAGCATGCCAGCGCCCTATTGTATTCGGGCCTTCGTCGAACAGCGCACCAGGCTCGAAGAACTCGGCCTAGTTCCTGATAGAGATACTCCGGTAGATAGGTGACAGGCGCCTGGATTTCAGCGTGGATAGGATGACGGTGCGGGTCCGTCGAACGGCGCAACGAGATTAGGCGTATGTCGAGCCCCCGGCACTCGAGGGCGCGAATTTCCTGGGCAATGAAGGTTTCGGAAAGTCGGGGATAGCCTTTTAGAACGAATGCAACGATATGACCCACATCAGCCCTCATGCTGAACCAATTTCAGCGGCACACGGAGACGGCGCGGCCGATTCAGCCATTGGTCAATGGCGCCGTTGATTGTCGACAAGCCGTCTAGCAAGCCGGGAATCCGAGTCTCCGAGGGTTTCGGTTTGGACGGTAGCTCGCGAATCGCGGC
>PTLJ01000148.1 GCA_002938045.1 Alphaproteobacteria bacterium MarineAlpha3_Bin4 | reverse complement strand
TAGCCGGTACCATACCGGCAGGAAGTCTTAAAGCGGGCGCACTATACACATGTAGAGAGGGCTGACAAGCGGTGAGGAAGACCTTATCGACCGGTTGCCGGCCGTTCCATTGCCAGTTTCTTGAAACCGGGCGCACTGATACAATGCCTGATCGACGGGAGTGGGCCCCGAAAATTTATATGCACGTCCGGCTACGTGCCACTCCCGTGCCGCGAGCGCAAAGAAAGACCTGACCGTGACCAAGGTTGCAATCACGTTGGTTCCGCTGGAAGCGTTGGCCTGCGTGGCGTCTCGATCGCGGAAGTCTATGGTAGCACCATATCGGTTGTCGAGGCTTGACACCAGCACCCGAGTCAGTATCACTCTCTGTTCGGAACCGAGGGGGTGCAATTGATGACGCGCGCCATCGTATTTCCAGGCCAAGGCAGCCAGGCCGTCGGTATGGGGTGTGAGTTGGCCAATGCCTGTCCGGCCGCGCGGGAAGTCTTTGACGTGGTTGATGAGGCGCTCGGCCAGAAGCTCTCGCGTCTAATGTTCGAGGGCCCAGACGACGAACTAATTCTGACCGAGAACGCCCAGCCGGCGCTGCTCGCCCACAGCATCGCCACCCTGTGTGCACTCAAGAGCGAGGGTTTCGCCCTCGAGGTCGAAGCCGCTTTCGTCGCTGGTCACTCTCTGGGCGAATATACGGCCTTCGTCGCCGCAGGCACGCTTTCGCTCGCTGACGCGGCCATTCTTGTCAGGACCCGCGGCCGCGCCATGCAACAAGCAGTGCCGGTTGGCGATGGCGCGATGGCGGTGCTGTTGGGGTTGGAGCTTGCTGACGCTGAGGCGGTCGCGGCGGAAGCTTCAAAAGGCGAGGTCTGCGATTTTGCCAATGACAACGCACTCGGACAGGTCGTTATCAGCGGTGACGCCTCCGCTGTCGAGCGCGCCGTCGAAATTGCCAAGAAGCGTGGCGCTAAGAGGGCCATGCTGCTGCCGGTGAGCGCACCCTTCCATTGCGCCCTGATGGCGCCGGCCGCCGACATCATGGTCGATGCATTGGCCGCCGTCGAGATGAAGGATCCGGCGGTGCCGGTGATCGCTAACGTCACCGCAGCGCTGGTCGCTGACGCGGCTGAAGCGCGCGAGCGGCTGGTCGAGCAGGTCACCGGCCGCGTGCGCTGGCGCGAAAGCGTGGTATACATGCGCGACCGGGGTGTCGAAGACATTGTCGAGGTCGGCACTGGAAAGGTTCTTGCTGGCTTGGCACGACGAATTGACCGGGACCTGAGTGCCGTAAGCATCGGTGGCCCGGCCGAGATCAAAGAGTTCCTGGGCGGTTGACGCCGCTTGGAAGAAGGGGAGGTACCGAACATGTTCGACTTGAACGGTAGATGTGCCCTCGTCACCGGCGCCTCGGGCAGCATCGGCGGTGCCATCGCGCGGGCGCTCAACGAGCGTGGCACCGACGTGGCGCTAAGCGGTACTCGGGTCGAGGCCTTGGAGGCGCTGGCCGGCGAACTCGGCGATGGCGCTTGTGTAGTGCCGGCCGATCTCGCGTCGGCGGACGGTGCCGAGCAACTGGCCAAAGATGCGGAGGCGGCGGTTGGCGGCGTCGACATCTTGGTCAATAACGCAGGCCTGACTCGCGACGGGCTGGCCATGCGGATTAAGAACGAGGACTGGAACACCGTCCTCGACGTCAATTTAAGCGCCGCCTTCCGATTGACCCGCGCGTGTCTGCGCGGGATGATGAAAAAGCGCTGGGGCCGGGTGATCGGCATCACCTCGATCGTCGGCGTCACCGGCAACCCGGGTCAGGCCAATTACGCCGCGTCCAAGGCTGGCATGATCGGCATGAGCAAGTCCCTGGCCCAGGAGGTGGCGAGCCGCGGCATCACCGTCAATTGCATCGCGCCAGGCTTCATCGTTACCGCCATGACCAAAACGCTGTCCGATGACCAAAAAGAGCACCTGCTGACCAGAATCCCGAGCGGGCGGCTTGGCACGGTCGAGGATATTGCCGCCGCTTGTGTCTATCTGGCGAGCACGGAAGCGGCCTACGTGACCGGCCAGACATTACACATCAACGGCGGCATGGCAATGATTTAAGCCGCATGGAAAGCAACGGAAAGAAAGGCCTCTGGTGCTGGCCAAGGTCGAAAAAGTGTGTTACCAAACGCGATCTTTTGTCGCCCCAGACCCTTGTGGGTAAGACCGGGGGAAGGCCTCTGCAAAATTTGTTCAATTGTTGAAAAGGCGAGGAACAAGACCATGAGTGATGTTGCTGATCGCGTGAAGAAGATCGTCCTGGACCACCTCGGGGTCGACGAGGATAAGGTGGTCGAGAACGCAAGCTTCATCGATGATCTAGGTGCGGACAGCCTGGACACGGTCGAATTGGTGATGGCGTTCGAAGAGGAATTTGGATGCGAGATTCCGGATGATGCCGCCGAGAAGATTATGACCATCAAAGATGCCATCGAATTCATAGAATCCATTAAATCCAAAAGTTAATTATCATTGTCTTGAACCGCCTTCGTCGGTGGGGAGTCCGAGGCCTTCGGCAGCGTTACGGCAAGATATAGATCGCTGGATATCATGAGACGTGTGGTCGTAACTGGTATGGGCATCGTGAACCCTCTAGGGGTTGGCGTCGACGACACTTGGGAGAGGTTGCTGGCGGGCGAGTCCGGTATTCGCACAATCCAGTCGTTCGACGTTTCCGACCTGCCGGCGAAAATCGCCGGCCAGGTTCCGGCTGGCGAGACGGACGCCGGCCTGTTCAACGTGGACGATTGGGTGCCGCAGAAGGACCAGCGGCGTATGGACGGATTTATCTCCTACGGCATGTGCGCGGCGATCCAGGCAGTCGAGAACTCCGGCTGGAAGCCGGACGACGACGAGGGCCAGTGGCGCACCGGTGTTCTAATCGGCTCGGGTATCGGCGGGCTAGAGGAAATCTCCAAGACCGCGTTACTGGTGGAGGGCGAAGGCAAGGTGCGCCGCGTCAGCCCGTTCTTCATCCCGGCTAGCCTAATCAACCTGGTCTCCGGTCATGTCTCGATAAAATACGGTTTCAAGGGGCCAAACCACGCCGTCGTTACAGCGTGCTCGACTGGGGCAAATGCGATCGGTGATGCGACGCGCATCATCATGTGGGACGACGCCGACGTGATGGTCGCTGGCGGCACCGAAGCCGCAGTGTGCCGATTGGGCGTGGCCGGGTTCTGCGCCGCCCGTGCCCTCAGCACCAATTTCAACGATACCCCGGGACAGGCTTCGCGCCCCTGGGACCAGGACCGCGACGGGTTCGTCATGGGAGACGGTGCCGGGGTCGTTGTCCTTGAAGAACTGGAACACGCCAAGAAGCGCGGTGCCATTATCTACGGCGAGGTCGTCGGTTACGGCATGTCGGGCGACGCTCATCACATCACGGCACCGGCGGAGGATGGTGATGGTGCGTATCGCTGCATGAGGGCGGCGTTGCAGCGAGCCCACATGGAGCCAGGCGATATCGATTACGTTAACGCGCACGGCACGTCAACACCGCTCGGCGACGCGATCGAGTTGAAGGCGGTCAAGCGCGTGTTCGGCGACGCGGCGCAGGATTTCTCCATGTCGTCGACGAAATCGGCAGTCGGCCATCTGTTGGGCGCCGCCGGCGCGGTTGAGGCAATCTATTCAATTCTGGCGATCAAGAACGGCATCGCACCACCGACCCTAAATCTCGACAACCCGTTAGACAGCTTCGACATAGACCTGGTTCCGCACCAGCCCCGGGAACGCCCGATCAAAGCGGCGCTCTCGAATTCGTTCGGGTTCGGCGGCACCAACGCCTCACTCGTGTTCAAGGCCGTAGCCTGACTAGACCAGGGGGGCGGCATGCGCCGCATCCTTCTCTCAACTGTTGTATTGATCGCGGTTTTCGGCCTCGCCGCCGGCGCAGCGGCGATGTGGTTTGTCGCATTCTTCGACCGTGACGGCCCGCTGACCTGGAAAGCGACTGTCATTATCAGGCGTGGCGCCGGCGTTGCCGCCATCGCCGATGACCTGACACGGGCCGGGGTCATCTCCGAGCCTTGGGTATTCCGGCTCGGCGTTCGCTTTCTGGCCGGCGGCAAGCCACTGCGGGCGGGCGAGTTTGTGTTCGCACCCGGGGTCAGCGCCCGCGAGGCGGTTATCTTGTTGCAAAGCGGAAAAACCGTGATCCGAAAGCTGACCGTGGCCGAGGGCTTAACCACGCAGAAAATCCTCACGCTGCTCAATCGGACGGAGGGGCTGAGTGGGCTAGTGACGGAGGTCCCACCCGAGGGCAGTCTGATGCCGGAGACTTACCATTTCTCGTTTGGTGATTCCCGCCAGCAGCTCATCGAACGGATGAGAGCGGCAATGACGCGGGTCCTCGGCGAGCTGTGGCGGGACCGGGCGCCCGACCTGCCGCTGGCGTCTTCCGCCGAGGCTCTGGTGCTGGCTTCGATCGTCGAGACGGAAACGGCGAAACCCGACGAACGGGCCAGGATCGCCGGCGTCTTCATCAATCGGCTGAAAAAGAAGATGCGGCTGCAGTCCGATCCCACCGTGGTCTATGGATTGACGGAAGGGGGCAGCT
>PTLJ01000147.1 GCA_002938045.1 Alphaproteobacteria bacterium MarineAlpha3_Bin4 | reverse complement strand
CCCATTGATGGCGGAGAGACGACGCTAGGAAGGTGATCCTCTTACGCCGGTGAATGCGGTTCAATCGGCGGCAGCGCCACGGCAAGAAGAAAGCTGAACGATCGCTCCGCTTTCTTCATCCGGTGGGTTGCTGAGCCTAGCGCGTCGGCACCGGCTTGTCGCCAGAGTAGTCGTAGAAGCCACGCCCGTTCTTGCGCCCGAGCCAGCCGGCCTCGACGTACTTTACCAACAGCGGACATGGTCGATACTTGGTGTCGGCGAGGCCGTCGTGCAGCACGTGCATGACCGCCAGGCAAATATCGAGGCCGATGAAGTCCGCAAGCTCCAGCGGCCCCATCGGGTGATGGGTGCCGAGCTTCATGGCGGTGTCGATGGCCTCGACCGAGCCGACACCCTCGTAGAGCGTATAAATCGCCTCGTTGATCATCGGCAGTAGGATGCGATTAACAATGAAGGCAGGGAAGTCCTCTGCGTTGATGGGCTTTTTACCAAGCTTTTCGGTCAGTTTGCGAATGGCGAGATAGGTGTCCTCGTCGGTGGCAATGCCACGAATCAGTTCGACCAGTTCCATCCTCGGCACCGGGTTCATAAAGTGCATGCCGACGACCTTGCCGGGGCGGTCAGTCCGGGCACCGAGCCGGGTGATCGAGATAGAAGACGTGTTGGATGCGATTAGGGCGTAATCCGGCACTACCTTGCAGAGGCTCTTGAGAATGGCCTTTTTGACGTCCTCGTCCTCGCTCGCGGCCTCAATTACGAGGTCACAGTCCTTAAAACCGGCGTAGTCAGTTCCCGTGGCGATCCGCGCCAACGTGTCAGCCTTGATAGGCTCATCGATCTCCTCGCGCTTAATCTCGCGGCTTAGGTTCTTTTCGATCTTCGCCATGGCTTTGTCGAGGATATCCTGGCTAATGTCCATCAAATAGACATCGTGGCCGGCCTTGGCACAGACATGGGCGATGCCGTTGCCCATCTGGCCAGCGCCGACAACGCCGATTTTTTTTATTTCATTGGCCATCTAGCGTTCCCCCTCGCTGCGTTCTGCCAAGCGTCACTTGTCCAACTCCGCCGAAAGCTGCGGCATTGCATCGAACAGGTCCATACATAACCCGTAATCCGCAATTTGGAAAATTGGGGCTTCCTCATCTTTGTTGATGGCAACGATTACTTTCGAATCCTTCATCCCGGCCAAGTGCTGAATAGCGCCAGAAATGCCGACGGCGATATAGAGTTCTGGCGCCACCACTTTGCCGGTCTGCCCGACCTGATAGTCGTTCGGTACAAATCCGGCGTCGACGGCGGCGCGCGAAGCGCCGACGGCAGCGCCGAGTTTGTCTGCGATCTGCTCCAGCATCTGAAAATTATCTCCCGACTGCATGCCGCGGCCTCCCGATATGACAATTTTAGCGCTGGTCAGCTCGGGGCGCTCGGACTCGGTCAGATCCTCTCCGACGAAACTCGATTTACCAGCGTCGTCGGTGACCGAGATCTCCTCAATGGCGGCGCTGGCGCCTTCGGGAGCGACTGCCTCGAAGGCAGTGGTGCGAACCGTGATGACCTTTATCGGATCGCTCGACTGCACGGTCGCCATAGCGTTGCCCGCGTAGATCGGGCGGACGAAGGTATCGCCGCTTTCGATGGCGGTGATGTCTGAAATCTGCGCCACGTCTAGCAACGCCGCAACCCGTGGCATCAGATTCTTGCCGGTGGTCGTCGCCGGCGCCACCAGATAGTCGAAGTCCTTCGACAACTCGACAAGCAACGGCGTGACGTTCTCGGCCAGGCCGTGGGCGTAGACCTCAGCGTCGGCGATCAGAACCTTGGTGATGCCGGTGATCTTGGCTGCGGCCTCGGCGACGGCGCTGCAGCCTGAACCAGCGACGAGAATGGTAACCTCGCCCAGGGTCGCCGCCGCGGTAACGACGTTCAGGGTCGCGGGCTTGAGTTCCGCGTTGTCGTGTTCGGCGAAAAGCAGGACGCTCATCAGATCACCTTCGCTTCGTTTTTCAGTTTGTCGACCAAATCGGCGACGCTATCGAGCATCACGCCAGAGGCCCGGGGTGGCGGCTCGACGACTTTGAGCGTGTTCAGCCTCGGCGTCACGTCGACGCTGAGATCTTCAGGCGTCATGGTGTCGATCGGCTTCTTCTTGGCCTTCATAATGTTTGGAAGCGACGCATAGCGCGGCTCGTTGAGGCGGAGATCGACGGTCAAAACCGACGGCATCTCCAGTAGCACCGTCTCAAGTCCGCCGTCGACTTCGCGTGTCGCACGCGTTTTGCCGTCCTCGAAGGCGAGCTTCGAGACGAAAGTGCCCTGCGACCAATCGAGCATGGCCGAGAGCATCTGGCCGGTCTGGTTGGAATCGTCGTCAATTGCCTGCTTGCCTAGAATGATCAAACCCGGGCTTTCCTTTCCGACAATAGCCTTCAGCAGCTTGGCGACGCCCAGCGGCTCAACAGCTACGTCGGTCTCGACCAGGATGCCACGGTCTGCGCCCATAGCCAATGCCGTGCGGATCGTCTCCCGGCTCTGTCCGGTGCCGATTGAAACGGCGATCAGCTCTTCAGCAGATCCTGATTCCTTAAGGCGCAGACCCTCTTCGACGGCGATTTCGTCGAATGGGTTCATGGACATTTTTACGTTCGTGGTCTCGACGCCAGTCTGGTCCGATTTAACCCGGACATTGACATTATAATCAACGACCCGCTTGACGGCGACCAGGACTTTCATCAGCAATCTGCCTCGGCAGTCAAAGAATGGAAACAATCGTGCGGAACGTGGCGGTAGGCTTTCTCGGGAAAGACGGTTGGACCGCCCGGAAAACCATGCTTCCATATCCCTTCGCAGTCGCAGAAAATAGGGATGTGTATACCTCAGGTCAAGGCGACTTTCTCGGCCTAACGCCAGGCCTCTATATGGCCTCCCAAACTATGCTCAACGATTGGCGCCGGGGACCCAAAGCACGTCTATTTTGCCGTTCTCGTTGAGGCGCCGGGCGAGTTGGAACAGGTGGTCCGAAAGCCGGTTCACGTACTTGAGCGCTTGTGCGTTGACCGCTTCGGTCTCCGCTAGCTCCGTCATCAGCCGCTCGGCCCGGCGGACCACAGTTCGCGCTAAGTGCAGGTAGGCCGCAGCTTCCGAGCCACCCGGTAACACAAAAGACCCTAGCGGCTCCAACTCAGCATTCATGCCATCGATCTCGATCTCTAGGCGCTCGACCTGTTCGGTTGTTATACGGAGCGCGTCCTCGCCACTACGGCTATGCTCGGGCCGGCACAGATCAGCGCCAAGGTCAAACAGGTCATTCTGGATGCACCCGAGCATGGCGTCGGGATCGTCCTTTGACGAGAGCCGCGCCAGGCCAATCACTGCGTTGGCTTCGTCAATGGTACCGTAAGCAGCGACCCGCAGGCTGTGCTTAGCGACCCGCTCGCCGCTGCCAAGCGAGGTCTCACCGCCGTCGCCTCCACGAGTGTAGATCTTCGATAGTTTGACCAATGGGCTCTCCCGACCATTGGCGGCTAGGACGCCGCCAACCAGAGTATCGCTGCCAACAGCGCCAAGGCCAGGCCCTGTAAGATGACGCGTGCGCGCATTAGGTTATTGGAATGCTTGCTGTAGAAATCGCCGTTCACACCGAACGAGATGACGCCGAACACCAATACTACGACGGTAAGGAACATGGCGAGGCCCAAAATGAATGGCAGAGATACTTCCATAACCCCCATATAGACCTCGGAACAGCATCAGTCATGGAATAATCAACCCACCAGGGGCTATGCTGTTCCGTCGTCAGCCTCACCGAGGAGAGGATATGAACGCCGATATCCTGAAGAAACTGTCCGAGATCAGCGTCGCCACAGCCACCATGCAGCTGTTGAAACGCGGCCTCCGCAACGTTTCGCTCGCCGGCGTGATGCCTATTAACAACCCAGTGCAGCCAATTACCGGCCCGGCCTATACTCTGCGCTTCGTGCCCATGCGCGAGGATCTGTCCACGCCTGAGGTGTTGGGCGCGGCCGACTACTCGCCCCGACGCGCCATCGAGGAGTGCCCAAAAGGCGCGGTGCTAGTGATCGATGGCCGCGATCGCGGCGATATCGCTGTTCTCGGCGACCTGCTGACTGAGCGGCTTCGCCAGCGCGGAGTCACTGGCGTCGTCTCCGACGGCGGCGTACGCGATTTCGAAGAGACCCTTGCCGTCGGCTTGCCGATATATGCCGCCGGGCCAGCAGCGCCGGCTCATATCGCCGGCCATGCGGCAGCCGATCGTGAGGCGCCGATCGCATGTGGCGGCGTCGCAGTTCTGCCCGGCGATATCGTCAAGGGCGATGGGGACGGGGTAATGGTGATCCCGCAAGCACTCGCCGAAGAGGTCGCACGCGACGGTCCCGAGCAGGAGCGCTACGAGCGCTTCGCTAAGCTCAAGATTCGAGAAGGTCGGCCGATCCCCGGCGTCTACCCGCCGAGCGAGGAAACTCGAAAAGAATACGAAGCCTGGGTTGTGGCCGGTGAGCTTGAAGGTTAGGTCGGCCTAAAACACCTTACGGTAAAAGTATTAATTCGCCCCGATGGCGTCACCGAAGCTCCGCATCATCGCCGGGTCGTGAGCATAGCCGCGCGCCCTCAG
>PTLJ01000146.1 GCA_002938045.1 Alphaproteobacteria bacterium MarineAlpha3_Bin4 | reverse complement strand
TCAATGTACTTCTGTCCAAGGTGTAGGTTAATCTCCGGTGTATATAGCTTGCTTCGCTTTTCCCAACGATAGGTCTTGTCGCGGGCGACGAAGCCGGCTGTACGCGGCATCAACTGCATTAAACCGCGCGCACCAGCC
Source organism: Alphaproteobacteria bacterium MarineAlpha3_Bin4 (assembly GCA_002938045.1). Classification (GTDB taxonomy): domain Bacteria; phylum Pseudomonadota; class Alphaproteobacteria; order Rhodospirillales; family Casp-alpha2; genus PTLJ01. Next base: position 4,535 of record PTLJ01000146.1, on the reverse strand, counting down.
CAGCTTTTGGCCTTGGGATTGAAATTCGATTCCTGACGGATTAACGCGTATATAAGGGCACGGTCGACCCGAAATCCATCGGACGGCGTCCAAAAGGGTATCGGATAGGAGGCGCCATCGAAGCCGCCGCCGTCGGGATAGAGCTGTTGACCCAGGCGCAGCGCCAGCGACGCCATGTTATTGCGCACGGCAAGCCCGAGAATGCCGTGGATGCTTGCATCATCGACCGTGCGTGACAGGTTGTGGAGTTCGCGTTCGGCGCGGCGAACTTCTTCAATTTGCAGCAGGGCGATGGCGCGCTCGCCCCGCGGTTTGGCCACAAGCTCGGCAACGGTATTACCATCGAGTGGCGGCAAGTCCCAACGAAACTCGAACGGCAGGCCGAGGATACGTCGCGCCAACAAACCGTAAAACGTCCGTTGGTGTTTGGACGCCATCAGCAAGAGCGGCGTCACCATTTCTGGTTTACGGTCGACTAAATAGGCGCGGGCGGCCCAGAAAGCGGCCCCTGAATGAAACCAGGCGGCGCCGTCGCTGTACCGCGCTGCCGCTTCGAAATGTCGCGCCGCCTCGCTCTTGTGTCCGAGTCTCCAGGCCGCTAGTCCGGCGGTCCAATGGCTGACTGGGATATACTTGCCGGAGCGGTCGGCCGCCTCACCGGCCCACATAAGCGCCCATTTGTCGCGGCCGTCGGAGAAATAGCCACGGCCGAGGTGGGCGCGAGCTTCGTCGAACTCCGCCTGGCTGAACAGGCGCCGGACCGTCTCGCTCTTGATTAGGCGCTTGGCCGATAGGGTATGGCCGCGCCGTAAGAGGGAACGGATCTGGCGCTTAAGATACCGCACTTGACGCCTGTCTGCCTTGTTCAAGCGCTTGCCGGGAATACGGGTTGCCTTAACTTGGCCCGGCGGATTAATCGGTGCCAGCTTGTCCGGCCGCTTAGGCGCGCGCCAGTTCTTCGGCTTGCGACGAAGGGCTAGTTTGTAGATTCGTCGGGCTTCAGGATGGTCGGCGTACTTGCCCATCCAGGCTTTCAATTCCTTGTAGCGCGAGCGGTACTTTGTTGGGTGCAGATAGCGCTGCGCCTTGACATGACCACTGAGCAACGGATTGACTAGCTTAGCTATCAGCTGGTCGGCAGCCTTCCATTTGCCCGATTCCTGGGCTGCGAAGATCTTCCGATAGGTATCGGCATCCTTGGCGGACAGTACATGCGGTAGCGTTAGCTCGCCTGCCACGGCAGCCGGCATCAGCGAGACTGTCTCATAGGTCGACAACCGGTCGGAAACATCGCCAGCCTGCGCCGTGCTGTTCCAGGGCACGAGCCCAAATCCACCCACTGCAGCCAGGATCGGTAGAATTCGTAGCACTCGGCGGAGGATCACAGGCTAACCTTCTTGAATCATTCACAACATGGCGTGAATTTAACGGTGAGCGAATATTAAACTTTTAAAATATCTTAGCATTTTTGGTGTCTCAACCAGAGCCACAATACCAGGAAATCCTAACGCTCACCATAAACAAAACTATCGCTTTCTCTGTGGTTTGTCACCTGCCTCCTGCAAGGAATGTCATGTGCCGGGCTCGAGCACCCGAAACAATAATGGCGACATTCGCTACGTCACTATATTTCTGGGATGAACTGGGTTCACCTTTCTCCCGCGTGGCCGCCCAACCTGTGCTGGATGGCGACTAGGTCGCGCCATGCCTCGCGCTTCTGGCCTGGCGAGCGCAACAGATAGGCCGGGTGGAACATGGCGGTGGCGTCGACGGGATGCGACATGCGTGCCGTCTCGTAGGTGAACCAGCGGCCGCGCAATCTCCCCACCCCCTGCGTCTCACCGAGCATCGCCTTGGCCGCCGGCCCACCGAGGGTAACCAGGATGTCCGGGTCGGTTAGTTCGACCAGACGCTCTAAGAAGGGCATGCAGGTCGCCGTCTCCTGCGGCGTCGGCGTGCGGTTGCCGGGCGGCCGCCAAAAGACGGTGTTGGAAATCAACACGTCGACGCGCTGGATCCCAATCGAGGCGAGCATCTTGTCTAACAACCGCCCACTGGGGCCCACGAAGGGAAGTCCCTGGCGATCTTCCTCGGCGCCCGGTGCCTCGCCAACGAACATCAGCCTTGCCAACGGGTTGCCGTCGATGAAGACCAGGTTAGTAGCGGTCTTCTTGAGCGCGCAGCCGTCGAAGGCCTCAAGCGCGGCTCTCAGCTCAGCGACGTTGGTCGCCGCCTCGGCCAGCTCGAACGACGTGCGCACGGAGTTCTCGCCGTTAACAGCCGTCGCACTGCCTGGCGCCGGCCTTAGAGGCAGAGCCGAATTAACGGCGTCGGTCTGTTCGGAGGCTGGTGGCGCGGAGACCAGCTTGGGCGCTTGTTGGGGCGCCGGTTGCAAGGCCTTCGGCGGTTTCCTGAGGGCGAAACGGTCGACGGGTTCGTTGCCGATCGTCTCGTCGACGCCGGCTTCTATATGCCAGGCGAGCACCTCGCGCGCAGACCCTTTCAAATGCATCCGCCCAATCTAACACAGGCCACTCCCGATCAATATCATCTCAATTTCGTTTTTTTCACTGGCAGGTCACGACATATCAATACCGCACGCACGCACGCCTGTGCTATAACCCGGCGGCCGGTCGGCCAGGAACTTCGCCCCTCAAGCAGTGAGGCGTGATATGACGGAAGAGGCAGCGCAACCCGCGATGGCCAAGCGGGAAGCGATGGAGTTCGACATCGTCATCGTCGGTGGCGGCCCGGCCGGGCTTTCGGCGGCAATCCGGTTGATGCAGCTGGCCCAGGAGAACGAGTGCGAGCTTGGGGTCTGCATCGTTGAGAAAGGCTCCGAGATCGGCGCCCACATTCTGTCCGGCGCCGTCATTGACCCAATCGCTTTGGACGAGCTACTACCCAACTGGAAAGAGTTGGGCGCGCCGATCGGCATTCCTGTCACTGACAACCAGCACTGGGTGTTGAACGAGACTGGCAAGCGATCGCTGCCACATTTTCTCATGCCGCCACTCCTCAGCAATAATGGCTGCTACACGCTCAGCCTTGGCAACCTGTGCCGCTGGTTGGCCGAGCAGGCGGAGGCGATGGGCGTCGAGGTCTATGCTGGGTTTGCAGCAGCCGAGGTGCTCTATAACGTCGACGGCGCCGTCCGTGGCATCGCTACCGGCGACATGGGGCTGCAAAAGGATGGGACACCGAGCCCCAACTTCGAGCCCGGTGTCGAGCTTCTTGCCAAATACACCTTCTTCGCCGAGGGTGCGCGCGGGTCGCTCTCCAAGCAGTTGATTGAAAAGTTTGACCTCGGCAACAGTGTCGAACCTCAGACCTACGCCATCGGCATCAAGGAGCTGTGGGACGTCGACCCGGCCCGACATCGCGAGGGCACCGTCATCCATACCCAGGGCTGGCCGCTCAAGGACATCGTCGGCGGCAGCTTCATCTACCACCAGGCAGCCAGCCAGGTCGCCGTCGGTTTTGTGGTCGCGCTCGATTACGAGAACCCCTACATGAGCCCGTTCGACGAGCTACAGCGGTTCAAGACCCACCCGGCGATCCGGCCCACCTTCGAGGGCGGACGGCGCGTTGCCTACGGAGCCAGGGCGATCAACGAGGGAGGACTGCAATCGGTGCCGAAGTTGGCGTTCCCGGGCGGCGTCCTTATTGGGTGCGCGGCTGGCTTCGTCAATGTGCCGCGCATCAAGGGAACCCACAACGCCATGAAGACTGGCATGCTGGCCGCCGAAGCGGCGTTTGCCGCCATCGACGGCGGATCAGAGGGCGGTGACGAGCTCGGAACTTACATGGACGCCTACTGGAATTCCTGGGTCTACAAGGACCTTCACCGAGTCAGGAACGCACGCCCGGCGCTCTCCAAGTTCGGCATCGCCATCGGCACTCTCTACGCCGGTCTCGAGATGTGGCTCAACTGCTTGGGGCTCGGGTTCCTGATGCCCTGGACCTTTGGCCATCATAAGGACCACGAACAACTCAAGAAGGCGGCCGATTGCCAGCCGATCGACTACCCAAAGCCCGATGGCGAGATCAGCTTCGACAAAAACAGCTCGGTCTTCCTTTCCGGCACCAACCACGAGGAAAACCAGCCAGTGCACCTGACCCTCAAGGATGCGGCCGTGCCGGTGGATATTAACCTCAAAGAATACGACGGGCCCGAACAGCGCTTCTGCCCGGCTGGGGTCTACGAGTTCCTTGACGACGGCGAGGGGAAGCAGCTGCAGATCAACGCCCAAAACTGTGTCCACTGCAAGACCTGCGACATCAAGGACCCTACACAGAACATCAATTGGGTGGTGCCCGAGGGCGGTGGCGGGCCTAGCTATCCGAACATGTAGTTCTGGTCAACGCGCCTCGCGCAGAAGAGCGCGGGGATTGATCCAGAGCATGGTCGAACAGAGCATGGGCATAAGTCTGGTGGCCGGGAAATCCCTGACCCTGTCGGGTCTATTGAGCTGACCCGTTGCCGAGCCAAATCTGAAACGGGATATAGAAGTGATCACTGTTGCCAGACGCGA
>PTLJ01000145.1 GCA_002938045.1 Alphaproteobacteria bacterium MarineAlpha3_Bin4 | reverse complement strand
ATCGGCGAACTCAAGAAGAGCGCCGAAAAGAAGCCAGACGATTATGCCGTGTTTTGGGACAACTTCGGCGCTGTTCTCAAGGAGGGCCTCTACGAGGACGTAGATAACCGCGACAAGTTGCTGGAGATTACGCGCTTTAAGAGTACTGGGAGCGACGGCTTGACCAGTTTAGAGGAATACGCAAACCGCATGAAGCCGGTACAGGAGGCAATCTATTATATCACCGGCGAGGATGCGGAGACGCTGGTTGGCAGCCCACAACTTGAGGGTTTCAAGGCCAAGGACGTGGAAGTGTTGCTATTGACCGACCCGGTTGATGAATTCTGGGTGCCATCCGTCGGCGACTACCGAGAAAAACCCTTAAAATCGGCTACCCGCGGAGACGTTGATCTAAGCAAGATCAAGGGTGGCAAGGCGAAAAAGAAAGGCGGCAATGACAAAGATAAAAAAAAGGATCACAAAGCAGACAACGCCATCGATCCCCTAATCGCCGCCTTCAAGGTCGCGCTCGGCACCCGGGTCAAAGACGTGCGCGCTAGCAAACGGCTGACCGACAGCCCGGTCTGCCTGATCGCCGACGAGGGCGACATGGATATCCACCTCGAACGCATGCTGAAACAGCACAAGCAGCTTCAAGAGGGGGACATGACGCCGCGCGTGCTGGAAATTAACCCTGACCACGCTCTGATCAAGGGTCTAACCAGGACTTTGTCGAAAAGCGATGGCATCGACGCCACGGTCGAGGATGCCGCATTTCTGCTCCTCGATCAGGCCCACATCGTCGAGGGCGAGTCGGTCAGCGACCCGGCTGCGTTCTCACGGCGCATGTCGACGTTAATGGAAGCCGGGCTCAGGGGCCGCGCCTGAGCCAAATAAGCGAGTCCGTGCAGGGCGAAGTGGTGGCGCAGCTAAGCCGCCTCGGCTATCATCCGACGCAACACGTACTGAAGGATGCCGCCGTGCAGGTAGTAGTCGACCTCGTCAAGGGTATCGATGCGGCACATCAGTTTAATGTTCTCGCTCAAGCCGTCAGCGCGGTTGATGCGGCAATCAACATCCATGCCCGGCGTAATGCCGCCCTCCATGCCGGTGATATCGAACACCTCGGAGCCGTCGAGGCCGAGGCTCTTGTGGGTCAGGCCATCCTTAAACAGCAGCGGCAGCACACCCATACCGACCAGGTTGGAACGGTGAATACGTTCGAAGCTCTCAACGATCACGGCGCGAACGCCTAACAACCGAGTCCCCTTCGCTGCCCAATCTCGCGAAGACCCGGTTCCGTACTCCTTGCCACCGACGACGACTAGTGGCACGCCCTCATCGCGGTACTTCATGGCGATGGTATAGACGGGCCCTACTTCGTCAGACGGGTAGTGCTTGGAGACCCCCCCCTCAGTGCCCGGCACCATCTCGTTGCGGATGCGGATGTTGGCGAAGGTGCCGCGCATCATAATCTCGTGGTTGCCGCGCCGGGAGCCGTAGGAGTTGAAATCCTCCGGCCGGACCTGGTGCTCGAGAAGATAGTCGCCGGCCGGGCTGTCCTTGCCGATGACGCTGGCCGGACTAATGTGGTCGGTGGTCACCGAATCTCCGAGCAGCATCAGCACCCGGGCGCCATAAACGTCCTCTGGTTCGTTCGGCCCGACACCCATATCCTCAAAATAAGGTGGGTTCTTGACGTAGGTGGAACCATCCGGCCAGTCGTATATACCACCCCCAGAGGTGGCGATGGCGCGCCACTGGCCAGGGCCCCGGTAAACGTCGGCGTAGCGAGCTTGGAACATCTCACGGCTAAGGCATTCAGCAACTACCGCTGCCACTTCCTGGTTGGTCGGCCAAATATCCTTGAGATAGACGGCGTTGCCATCCGCGTCCTTGCCAAGCGGGTCATTGTAAAGATCGACAGTCATCGAGCCGGCAACAGCGTAGGCGACGACTAGCGGCGGCGAGGCCAGGTAGTTGGCCCGGACATGCGGATTGATACGACCTTCGAAGTTGCGGTTGCCAGACAGAACCGCCGTCGCAACCAAATCGCCCTCTTCGATGGCGGCAACGATCGGCTCAGCGAGGGGACCCGAATTGCCGATGCAGCTGGTGCAGCCAATGGCGACAATATGAAAGCCCAATAACTCCAAGTCTTCAATCAGGCCGGCCTTAATTAGGTAGTCCTCGACCACCTGCGAGCCCGGTCCAAACGAGGTCTTGACCCAGGGCTTGGCCGTCAGCCCCCGCGAAACCGCGTTGCGGGCGAGCAGCCCGGCGGCAACCATGACCGACGGGTTCGAGGTGTTGGTGCACGACGTGATCGCGGCGATCGCCACGTCGCCATCGCTGAACTTGTATTCGGTTCCTTCGACGGCGATGCTACGCGGCGCCTCGGCGGCGGCGAGCGTCTTCAGTGCGTCGGCAAAGGCGGGGGCGGCGTTCGACAGCGCGATCCGGTCTTGCGGCCGCTTAGGCCCCGAGATCGCTGGCTCGACGGTCGATATGTCGAGTTCCAGGGTATCCGTGAATGCCGGATCCTTGGTGGTTGCGTCGCGCCAAATGCCTTGTTCCTTCGCATAGGCTTCGACCAGCGTGATCGCATCCTCGTCGCGGCCGGTCAGATCCAGATACTTGAGCGTTTCGGTGTCAACTGGGAAAAAGCCGCAGGTGGCGCCGTATTCCGGCGCCATGTTGGCGATGGTTGCGCGGTCGGCGAGGGTCAACTGGTCGAGGCCAAGCCCATAGAACTCGACGAATTTGCCCACGACGCCCATTTGGCGCAGCATTTCGACGACACGTAGCACTAGATCGGTAGCTGTCGTCCCCTCCTTCAACTCGCCGGTCAGCTTGAAGCCAATGACCTCAGGAATGATCATCGACACCGGCTGGCCGAGCATGGCGGCCTCGGCCTCTATTCCGCCAACGCCCCAACCGAGCACGGCCATGCCGTTGACCATCGTCGTGTGGCTATCGGTGCCGACCAGGGTGTCGGGCATGGCCACGGTGCGGCCGCCTTCGTCCTCGGTCCAGACCACCTTGGCTAGGAATTCCAAGTTAACCTGATGGCAGATCCCGGTACCCGGCGGCACGACGGTGAAATTTCTGAACGCATCCTGGCCCCACTTCAGGAACGTATAGCGCTCGCCGTTGCGCTCGAATTCCTTGTCGATATTCTTTTCCATGGCATCTGATGAGCCGGCGAAGTCGATCATCACCGAGTGGTCGATGACCAAGTTGCAGGTCGAGAGCGGATTGATCTTATTGGGGTCGCCACCCATTTTGTTCATTGCGTCGCGCATGGCAGCGAGATCGACGACCGCCGGCACGCCGGTGAAATCCTGCATCAGCACCCGTGCCGGCCGATAGGCGATTTCGTGTTCGGAACGGCGTTGATTGAGCCATTGGGCAACTGCTTTGATATCATCTGTAGTGACAGAATGGCCGTCTTCGTAGCGAAGCAGGTTCTCGAGCAGTACCTTAAGCGAATTGGGTAGATCCGAGACGTCACCCAAGCCGGCCTCGGCCACCGCCTTGAGGCTGAAATAATCATACTCTTTGCCAGCGGCGCTGAGCGTTCGACGCGTATTGAGAGTGTCTTGCCCGGTGATAGGCACGGATATTCTCCTCTTGCGGTTGGTTGTGGTAAATCCAAAATCGAATCAACACAAAATCATATCATTGTCCAGACACCCGTGTCGCGCCGCCCTTGCCCCCGGACCCAGACCGACCCTGCCGCAGCTATGATTTTGGCAGCCTAAGCTTGGCGCTTGACCGACCCTGACATGACAGCTAGGAAAGCGTCGAGCCTGAGTCATGAAAAATACTAAACGGGCGACGAAACGGGCCCTAAGAATAGGGACTTGAATACAGGCGCCGGCCGGGGGCCCCACCCAGGGAGAGACGCTGATGACAGGCGCCGTACCAATGGATCTCCCGTTCGATACTTTTCCGAAGCTATTGGTGGAGAATGCCCGCATTTGCAGCGACGCGCCAGCCAGCCGCGAAAAGGACTTCGGCATCTGGCTTTCTTGGACCTGCAGTGAGGTCGCCGGGGAGGTCCGCGCACTTGCCTGCGGGCTGGCAGCGTTGGGCCTCGAGCCGGGAGAAAAAGTCTGCATCTGCGGCGATAACCGGCGGCTTCTCTATTGGGCTTTGACCTCGGTGCAGGCTGCCGGCGCCATCCCGGTCCCGGTGTATCAGGACTCCGTCGCCGACGAGATGCAGTACATTTTTGAGCATGCGGGATCCCGGTTCGCTATCGTTGAAAACCAGGAACAAGTCGACAAGCTGAAGGGCGAGGTGGGTTTCGCGGAGCCCGGCAATCTACCCAACGACGGCAAGGTCATCGAAGACATTCGGGACCATGACTGATGGCCAACACCGACGTCTTGGTCAGCGAAGGCCAGATGCGAATCAAGCGCTGCATCCACGGTCTCATGCTCTACAACGCCAGCGACACCTACATCGGGCGTTCCCTCGACCTCTACGGCGAATACTCAATCGGTGAGTTCACCTTCCTCGAACAGGTCCTGCATCCGGGTATGGTCGCCATCGACGTCGGCGCCAACATCGGCTGCCTCAGTGTGTTCATGGCCCAGCGTGTCGCACCCGGCGGCGCCGTCATCGCCATAGAGCCGCAACGGATTCTATTCCAGGTTCTTTGCGCCAACGCGGTGATCAATGGCCTCAC
>PTLJ01000144.1 GCA_002938045.1 Alphaproteobacteria bacterium MarineAlpha3_Bin4 | reverse complement strand
TTTCTCGGCCCATCGGGGTCAGGAAAATCAACGCTGCTGCGCGCCGTCGCCGGTTTCGGACCCGAACCGAAAGGGCGGGTTCTGATCGGCGGAGACGATGTAACACGCCTCGCGCCGTGGCACCGCAACGTTGGCATGGTGTTCCAGTCCTACGCGCTTTGGCCGCATATGACGGTACGCAAGAACGTCGCCTTTGGACTCGAAGAACGCAAAGTGCCTGCCAAACAAATACGCAGCCGTGTCGAGGAGGCTCTCGAATTAGTCGGGCTGCTTGAGTTCTCCGAGCGTCGGCCTTCCCAGCTTTCGGGCGGTCAGCAGCAGCGCGTCGCCCTCGCCCGAACAATCGTCGTCAAACCGCGGGTGTTGTTGTTGGACGAACCTCTTTCGAACCTAGACGCTAATCTACGTATTCAGATGCGGCGCGAGATCCTGGACCTGCAGCGCAAGCTTGCGCTTACCACTATTTTCGTCACCCATGACCAGGAAGAAGCCAACACTATCTCAGACAGGATCGCCGTGTTGAACGATGGGATCATTCAACAGGTTGGCTCACCGATGGAACTCTATGACCAACCGGCTAACAGGTTCGTCGCGCATTTTCTCGGCACCGCCAACCTAATAAAAGGCGCCGTGCGCCAAGCCGATAACAAGACCTTATTCGAAGCGCCGGACAGCATCCGGTTATTTCTTGACGGTATCGATATTGCGACTGGTACGGAACAAACAGCCATGATCCGACCACAGAACCTTCGCATCTCAGCCGAAAGCAGAACTGTGGACGAAACTCATATCGAACTTCCCGGCCGGGTCGAGCATCGGGAGTTCGTAGGTAACATTATCCGTTACTACGTCCGCCTCGGCGAAAACTCGCTGGTAGTTGACGACACGCACCAGGTGGACCGGCTGACGTTCGACATCGGAGAGGCCGTGGTGCTTGATCTCGATACCAGGCATGTGCAGATCCTCACCAAAGATAACCATTCCGAGCCAAAGGAATGAAATTCACCAGGGCGGACCGTCCCAGGTCGCGTTCTTGTCGAGGGGAAAGACTGGCCGAGGCAGGCCATCGAAATCAAAGTTCTCAAGGATCGGCGAGGTCAGGCCAGGCACGTTGACTTCGATCACCTGCTCCGGTGTGAAATACTCGTCGAAGCCAGCACGGAAATGACCCCGCGACTTGACCACCACCGAACGCGCTTCAGCAATATCAAGTCCCATCATTTCGAAGAATATTGGATCGGCGCATTGTTTACGCAAGCTGGTAACGAGCACCTTAACGCCGCCGAGGTCTAGGAGCGCCGAAGAACCGAGGCTAATCGAACGCCCAGCCCAGATACCTCGTCGGCCAACGCATTTCCCGTCCGACAGCTTGACGACCCGGGCCTTGGCCTGAAAACGTTTAGAAAATTCGGTCTCACCACCACTGTTGAATTGAGCATCGATATCCGCCCCCTCTCCGGCGTTGTGCGCAGTCTCGGCCAGTGCCGCATCGATGAAATTGCCGAACAACACACCGCTCGCCCCAGACTCAACCAACGCTGCCAGGATCCAAGTCGTGTTGCCGCGCCCACCGCCGCCCGGATTATCAGCCGAATCGGCGAAGATAAGCGGTGGCCTCGTCGGGTCCCCACCACACGCGACTGCCATCGCCACCGCATCATCAAGGGCAGTCATATCTTTGCGGAAGCGATCGCGTTGATCCCAGCCCAGCGCCGCAATGTCGGCCGCCAGCACCTGAGCTGCAGCAATATCGCCGCGCGAAGTGACGATCACGGCAATGCCGTTCTTCGGTGTATTGCCATAGACAAAACCCGCAACTACGGAGACGTTAGCGATCTCAGGGCCCTTGGCGCGTTGCCCGAAATCAATCATCTCCGCGTAAGGACCCTCCGCCGTCAGTAGTGTCGTAGTCGGCGCGCAGATCGGCATGCGGATGAAGGCTTTTTCGGGCTTCATCCCAGCAAAAATCTCGATCATAAGACGCGCCGCCTCTTCGGCCCGCGCCTCCTGGTCAACGTGTGGGTTGGTACGATAAGAAATCAATACGTCGGTTTCGTGAACCATGCGTTCGGAGATGTTGGCGTGCAAATCGAGGGTCGCCAATAGTGGCACGTCTGGCCCAACGACGCGGCGCACCATGGCAAACAATTCACCATCTGGATCAAAGTTTTCGGGCGTGGTCATGGCGCCATGGGCACTGAAATAGACGCCGTCCAGCGGCAGTGCTTCGGTCAGCCGGCGTTCCATTTCAGCCATCGTGTCCAGAAAAAACGCGTGGTCAACGGGGCCACCCGGCTCCGCCGCTGTAACCAGGATTGGTATAGGCTTCCAGGTCGTGCCGGTACGGTGCATTTCGGCGGCAAAGGCCGGGATTTCGGTCGGAAGAGAGGGGTTTGGCAGCACCATGTCGGCGCTAATCTCTCCACCGGCCATGTAGCAGAGCGAACGGAAATCCCACTCGCCGGATACCGGAGCAAAGGAGTTACTCTCGAGATGAAATCCGAGAAGCGCTATCCGCTTGGGCGACGTCATGACTGGCCCCCGTCGTTCTCCAGATGGGATCGCCGGAGACTACTGGGAACGCAGCTTGGGATCGAGTGCGTCGCGCAGAGAATCGCCGAATAAGTTGAACCCAAACACGGCCAGGCTGATCGCGATGCCGGGATAGACAGCGACCCAGGGCGCGCTTTCGGCGTATTCCTCGGCGCCCCCCTGCAGCATCAATCCCCAAGCTGGTGTCGGCTCCTGAACCCCGAGGCCGAGATAGCTCAACGAAGCCTCCAACAGGATTGCCTGGCCGACGAAGGCAGTTAGCATAATCAGGTACGGCGCCATGACGTTGGGCGCCATGTGACGAAGGATGATGCGGGCGTGAGTGAAGCCGAGAGCCCGTGCCGCATCGACGTAAGGAATTTCGCGGATCGCCAATGCGCTTGAGCGAACGACGCGCGCGCAACGAGGAATAAATGGGATGGTGATAGCGATAATTACATTCTGGGTACCGGTACCAAAGATCGAGACGACAGCCAGTGCCATGATGATCAGCGGAAAGGCCATGAAGATATCCATGATACGCTGGAAAATGAGATCAAAGCGGCCGCCGAAATAAGCGCTGGTGACGCCAAAAACAAGGCCAACGGTGGCACCAATGATGGCGCAGGAGAAGCCGACGAACAAGGCCGTCCGGGCACCAAAGATGATGCGGGTGAGGATATCGCGGCCGAACTGGTCGGTGCCGAGCCAGTACTGCAATCCCGGCGGCGTCAGCATGTGCTCAAAGTCGTTAGATTCCGGATCGTAAGGCGACAAGAAATTGGCAAACACCGCGAGAAAAATCATAACCACGACCACCAACGCGCCGGCGGCACCAAGCGGATACTTCCTCAACAGTGTCTTGGAAACCTCGTACCACGGCTTGCGCATGGCGAGTCCTTCGATTTGGGTGTCAGCAAGCGCTGTCATCTAACCAATACCTCAAGCGTAGCGAATGCGCGGATCGAGCCAGGCGTAGAACAGGTCAACCACGAAGTTTGTAAACACGAACACGGCAACAACGATCATCACCAGGGCTTGGGTCATCGAATAGTCATTGTTGAGCACCGATTCGACGAACAGCTTGCCGAGGCCGTTCAGGTTGAATACTTGCTCAGTAACGACCAGCCCACCCATCAGGAAGGCGAACTCGATACCGATTACGGTCACAACTGGCAACAACGAATTCTTCAACGCATGGCGGTTTATGATGATCTTCTCCATAAGGCCTTTAGCACGCGCAGTACGGATATAGTCCTCGCGTAACACCTCCAAGAGCGCCGAGCGGGTCATGCGTGTGGCGACGGCGGAATAACGGTAGCCAGTCGCAACGGACGGCCAGATCAGCTGGGACATATTGCTAATCGGGTCCTCGAACGGAGATACGTACCAGATCGGCGGCATCCATGGCTCCCCAAACCATATCTGCGTATAAATCAACAGCCCAAGAATAATCATAATGCCGAGCCAGAAGGATGGAATGGCGATGCCAAATATGCTGAAGGCGCGGACGACGTAATCGATCCAGGTGTCTTGCTTGATAGCGGAGATCGCGCCCAATGGAATTGAGATAATGACGGCAACAAAGGTGGCCATGAAGGCAACCTGCAAGGAAAGCTGGAAACGAAGTCCGATCTCGAACGTAATCGGCTTGCCAGTCCACATCGAATCGCCGAGATCCAAAATGAAAAAACCAACTACGAAATCATAGAACTGAACCAATATCGGGTCTTCGAGACCCAGTTTCTGGCGGCAAAGCAAGATGTCTGCTGGATCGGCATAAAGACCTGTTCCGGCCAGGCGTAGCTCGCAAACGTCGCCGGGGATCAAACGCAGAAGAAAAAACACCAGGACCGCCGCCCCTATTAGGGTCGGGACCATCAAGAAAATGCGCTTGAGTATGTATTTGTACATCTAATGACTAAATTGCATTTACCGAACTGGACGGAACCGCCCGCCGCCTAAAAAGGCGACGGGCGAACACACTATCCGATTGCTAAGTCCTTACTTGTCTAGCCAAACGTTGTCGAGATGCTGGTTCAAGTAGTGACTAGGTGCAATTTTCCAACCCTTCACATAGGAACGATGTGGGTTGATTTTGTACCACCAAAGCGTAATGCCCAAATGCGCCATTTCGCCAACGGCGCGGGTTTCGTACTCGCGCATGATGGT
>PTLJ01000143.1 GCA_002938045.1 Alphaproteobacteria bacterium MarineAlpha3_Bin4 | reverse complement strand
GACAAATCATGGCCACGTGATCGTCCATTACAAGAGCCTTGATCAACTCGACCATTTCTTGCGCCGGTTGCGAGGTGGTGCCAGCGCAACTAGTAATGAGACGGCCGAGGCTCAGGAACAACCTTCAGCCAGCATTAAGCCGACCGGACCAGAATAGCCCGGACACGGTCGATTCGAAAGAATCGATTATCGGGCGCGTGCCAACTGTGCGACGCGCATCAGAGTGCGGCCGCAAACCGGAATATCCGGTGTGCCGCTCGATTTACATGCGATCTCGCTCTCGCTCAGAATCTCAAGCGCTCCGTTCAAACGTCGCGGCGACCAGCCGCGGATTTGGCGCTGAAACTGATCCTTGAATTTAAAAATCACCGGTGGGCGAAGGCCCGAAACTGCCTGGTCGGAGCTCTTTCCAACCGCGACCTGGGCGGCAGCAAGATGCAGCCGCTGCAAATGCCGCTGGACCTCTCGCAACACGGCGACCGGGCTAATGCCTTCTAACACGGCCCTTTCTAACGCCCTGTCGAGCCCAACCTGATCGCCGTCGGCTGCGGCATAGGCGATCGTCTCCAGTGACAACTTGGCGCTATCGCCAACACAATCAACCACATCGGCAAGCTTTACTACCCCGGTTGCACCGGAACCGCCGCCAACGTAGAGCGCCAGCTTCTCAAGTTCTCGGCGAACCACCATACGGTCGCCACCGAAACTGCTGGTGAGGAACGAAAGCGCATCCGCGGCGGGCGACAATCCGTAGCCACCAAGGGTCTCGCGGATAATATCTTCAAGACCCCTACCGTCATCCGGATAGCAACCGATTACGGCTCCTGTATCTGTCTGCTCGAACAATTTTCTCAGCGATGAACGCGTCGGAAGATCGCCGGCCTCGACGACGACTAAACTGTGCTTACGCGTTTCGCCGAGAAGATCTTTGAACACGGGAGTCAAAACGTCCGAAGCATCGCGAACCCGGATCACCCGCTCACCGCCGGTTAGCGATAATGCCATCGCCTCGTCGACAAGGCGAGTGACGTCCCCTTTGAGCTGAGCGGCGGTTAGAACGGTAACGAGAAACGGATCGGCAAGGTCCGGAACAACTCCCGCCGCTAAGGTATCCGCCCTTTCGCGAACGAGGCCTACATCCGGGCCGAAGAGGAGGACACAGCGTACGGCGGGATCAGCCGCGCTGAGAAACGGCTCAATCCTTTGCCCAGCTATCTTCATGGCTATTTAACTGCTCTCGCCTTGGCGGCCGCCAAAATAAGCGCCCAAGCGAAGCTTGATCTCTTCAGCGATCTCACGGATTGCCCGCGCGCGAGCATCCTTCTCCGCTATTAAGGTGCCAAACTCCGAATTGAGGACATTGTAACTAACGCTGCTGCTGCTGCTGCTGGTGAATATCTTCTTGCCATAGACTAGGCTGGCGAGGTTAAAGTTCGTACTGATAATCAGGTTGGCGCGTGTCGCCAATGCGGTCTTGCTAACCGAAAGGGAGATCCTGGTTTCGGCAAGTTCCGCGCTCAAGCGATAACGCGGTGTGTCCGTCTGTCCGTGCGGATGCAGCAAATGCTCAAGCCGGTTGTGCAACTGTTGTCCGACCCAGTCTCTCATCTGGCTGATTTCAATCAACGCAAACTCCCGTTCGACGGCGCTAAAATCACTGCCTTTCAGACCATAGAGCGGCCTGAACCCGCAGGCTTCCAACAAGAAAACGGATGCAACAACAAAGATAAACCTAGATAACGACATTGATAATCCGATTGGGTACAACAATGATCTTTTTCGCCGGCTTGCCCTTCATGAAAGCGTGGACATTCTCCAGATCAAGGGCTGCCGCCTCCGCGATTTCGGGCTCACAATCCTTCGGCAGGTCAACAGTACCACGTAACTTACCATTCACCTGCACCGCGATGGTCACATTTTCGTCGACAAGCAGCGATGCCTCCGCCTCCGGCCAACCGGTCACCGTAAGCATTTGCGAATGGCCAAGTTTTTGCCACAACTCTTCGCCTAGATGCGGCATCATCGGTCCGATCAGTCGTACGACTGTCTCCAATCCCTCGCGCAGGACCCAACCCGCGCCACAGCTATCGACCTTGATTTCCTCGAGCTCATTGGTCAGTTCGCGAATGCGAGCAATGGCCTTGTTAAAGTGAAACCTGTCCAGATCGTCGGACACGGCAGCAATCGTTTTGTGAATTGCGCGTTCGACCGCGACAAGTTCCTCCGATAACGTATCAGGCTTGCGAGCCCCTATTTCGTAGAGTTCGACAATCGGTTCGTTAACCATTCGCCAAAGCCGATTAAGATAACGCCAAGCGCCCTCAATGCCGGCTTCGGTCCAGTCGAGATCACGGTCGGGCGGACTGTCCGAAAGCATGAATAACCGGGCCGTATCGGCGCCGTAGCTCTCGATGATCTCCTCCGGGTCAACGACGTTCTTCTTTGATTTGCTCATTTTTTCGGTCCGCCCGACCTTCACCGCCCGCCCGGAGGCTCGAAGGCGAAAGCCCCCGACGCCGTCGCTCTCGACTTCGTCGGGGAGCAACCAATCTCCGCTTTCGTCTCGGTAGGTGGCGTGGCAAATCATGCCTTGGGTTTGAAGGCCGGCGAACGGCTCATCAATGCCAAGATATCCGCACCGCTTAAGGGCTCGAGTAAAGAAACGCGAATACAAAAGGTGTAGAACTGCATGTTCAATGCCGCCGATATATTGATCCACTGGCAACCAATAATCGACGGCGGCGCGGCTGAGGGCTTCGTCGGAATGAGGTGCGCAGAACCGTGCAAAATACCAGGACGATTCAAAGAACGTATCCAGGGTATCGGTCTCGCGTGTCGCCTCCTTGCCGCAACCCGGGCACGAAACATGTTTCCAGGTTGGATGGCACTCGAGCGGATTGCCCGGTACATCTAGATTGACATCTTCAGGCAGTACGACAGGCAGATCTTCTTTGGGGACCGGAACGATGCCGCAATTGTCGCAATGAATGACCGGAATCGGGCAACCCCAATATCGCTGCCGCGATACGCCCCAATCACGAAGCCGGTACTGAACCGTCCGCTCGCCTTGGTTCTTGGATTCGAGCCGATCAGCGACCAAATTCTTGGCGTCGTCAATAGTCGTCCCATTGATGAAGTCTGAATTGATCATGATCCCATCGCCAGTGTAGGCCACATCGTCAATCTGGAATGTCGATGGATCGGCATCTTGCGGCGCGACCACCGGAATGACGTCGAGGCCGTATTTTCGGGCGAAGTCGAGATCGCGCTGATCATGGCCAGGACAGCCGAATATCGATCCAGTCCCATACTCAATTAGCACGAAATTGGCGACAAAAATTGGCAGTTCCGCACCTTCGATTAGCGGATGAATAGCTTTGAGACCGGTGTCGTAACCGACTTTCTCCGCTAACTCGATCGCCGCTTCGCTGGTGCCGAGTTGGTTGCACGCGGCGATGAACTCCCGCAGTTTTGGGTCGTTTCCCGCTAGCTCCAGGCTCAGCGGGTGATTGGCGGCCAACGCGCAGAAGGTGGCGCCGAACAGCGTATCGTGGCGTGTCGTATAGACTTGCAACAGATCGTCGCGATCCTTGAGCTCAAAATGAATGTGCGCCCCTTCGGAGCGACCGATCCAATTTTCCTGCATAAGTCGGACGCGATCCGGCCAGCGTTCGAGATTGCCCAAGCCATCAAGCAATTCCTCAGCGAACTCGGTTATCTTCAAAAACCACTGCGCAAGCTGGATCTTCTCGACCTCAGCTCCAGACCGCCAACCCTTTCCGTCTATAACCTGCTCGTTAGCCAAAACCGTATTCTCAATCGGATCCCAGTTGACCCAAGATTCGCGCCGATAAACGAGACTATTCTCAAGGAAATCGAGGAACATTTTTTGTTCATGGCGATAGTAGTCCGGATCGCAGGTGGCGATCTCCCGATCCCAATCATAGGCCAGCCCCATGGTCTTGAGCTGGCGGCGCATGGTGGCGATGTTTTCGCGCGTCCATTTGGCCGGGTGAACCTTGTTCTCTATTGCCGCATTCTCTGCCGGTAGGCCGAAGGCGTCCCAACCCATGGGATGCAGGACGTTGACACCACGCGCCCGCTTATAACGCGCGATAAGATCGCCGAGCGTGTAGTTGCGAACGTGGCCCATATGAATTCGCCCGGACGGATAAGGAAACATCTCAAGCACGTAGTATTTGGGGCAGTCAACCTCTTCCGAGACGGCAAAACTGCCTTTTTGCTCCCAAATTGCCTGCCACTTTGCTTCGGTTTCCTTGAAGTTGTAACGGGCCATAATATTCCGGTTTTACCTGTGCTGTCGCACAAACGCTGGGCGCCATAAGATATCCGATTCGCGTGCGTCGCTGACGTTATGGGTATATGCAGACACGTCGAATCGAGGCCGAGGCTCTACTGTTGCTGGAGAGCGTCATTCCGCAACTGGCGCGCCCTCGTTAGGATGGCATCTTCAACCTTAATCTGCGTATCGGACGGCACACCGGCGTCCTGCCACCCGCTGCCGGACTTAACCTGGCGAAAAACAGCGACCCGAAGGCCGTCGGCGCGCAAGGCGCGACCAAGAATATAGATATTGAGCTTGAAACGCTCCTGAGGCGCCACCGAGAGCGAATGCCAATCGGTAATGATTACACCGCCAAAGGGATCCGCGGAGTTCACGGGCATGAAGGAAATGGTGTCAAGAGATGCGCGCCATA
>PTLJ01000142.1 GCA_002938045.1 Alphaproteobacteria bacterium MarineAlpha3_Bin4 | reverse complement strand
ACCTTCAGGTATGACGCTGGTATCCGCGGGCTGCATTTCTTATATAGGGGTTGGCGAAATTTAGAGGTTCGCTTCGTTAAACGGAGACACGACCTTGCAACAAATCGCGAATGAACCCGTAACACGGGCCAAAGGCCAGCAGCGCGCAGCTCGAGAGCCGCGTTTCCTATTGCAGGACTACGCCCTGATCCTGAAGCCCCGGGTGATGTCGCTGGTCGTGTTTACGGCCTTTGTTGGGCTACTATTGGCGCCAGGCGCCATAGATTCGAGAACAGCGTTTATCGCCATCGTCTGCATTGCCCTCGGCGCCGGCGCCTCGGGCGCCATCAATATGTGGTACGACGAAGACATCGACCACGTCATGAAGCGGACCATGAACCGACCAATACCGGCTGGTCGCATGGCGCCGAAGGAAGCGTTGATCTTCGGCTTAGCCTTGGCGTTCGGTTCCGTCGGGATCATGGCGTGGTTGGTCAATATACAGGCCTCGGCGCTGCTAGCTATCACCATACTTTACTATGTCTTTATCTACACCATGTGGCTGAAGCGGCGGACACCACAGAACATCGTTATCGGTGGTGCCGCTGGTGCCTTCCCGCCGATGATCGGCTGGGCCGCCGTGACCGGTGATGTTGGCGTCGGCGGTATCGCTCTATTCGCTATCATATTTTTGTGGACTCCACCGCATTCATGGGCGCTGGCGCTATTCCGGCGCGGTGATTACGAGGCCGCTGGAGTTCCAATGATGCCGGTGGTCGCCGGCGAGCGCGAGACCAAGCGCCAGATTCTAATTTACACGGCGATCCTATTACCGATAACGCTGGCGCCGTTGCTGCTCGGCATTTCTGGAGCTTTATACGGCGCGGCAGCGGTGGGATTGGGGTTCGAGTTTGCGCGCCGCGGGTGGGCGCTGTGGAGAGAAGATGGCGTTACCTCGGCAAAACCGCTGTTCCTTTATTCGATCCTGTATCTGTTTCTGATCTTTGCCGCGCTGATCATCGACAAGTCATTTTTCTTTCCGGTTCTATAGTGCGCCGTCCAACTTGGTTGTGAAGATGCCCATTGCCCTTCATTCATTAAGGCCGAACTCTAGCTTTACCTAATCGCTAAGACCTAGTTTAAGGATACTCGGGATCAGTTGACAATTGGCTGTGACAGAATCCACAGGCTGACCATCGTATAACCAACCATCAACACCAACATCGGGATCTGACTGCGAAGTGCCGCGCCACGGTCGGTGAACACTCGCATTGCCATAACGTGGGCGACGTAGACGGCAAACACATGGCCGACGACGATGGTGGTCACGGCAACGTACCAGACCATCTTGGCATTGATTATGCTGATATCGACCCGGTAGGAAACGGTGCCAAATAGATCCCAGCCGAGCCCGAACGGATCGGAGGCTAACGGGATGATATTCTGGCCTGAGATCAGCAGATACGATAGATAGTGAGAGAGATGGTAGGCGATAGCGATGGGGACTAGTGACAGCACGAAATACCCGATCACGTCGCGGGTCGAAACCCGGCCACTTCCGCCAAACATCGCTATCGCGTGACTGAAGACGAAGTAAACGCCAACGAAGAGGCAAGGGAGAACGATCAGGGCAGCAGATTTGACCAGGGCGATCCGATAGACGCCGGCAGTCTGTAGCTCGATCAGGCCCCCACCTAAGGCCTGGCTCACGGCGATGCGATCCAAGACCCCCGCCCAAACCGGTGTTTCGAGAATGCCGTCGAAGGTTATAGTGGTCATCAAAAGCAGCACGAAACACACGGTCGAGATGTGAACTGGCCGTTCAATCAGGAGACCTGCGGCGGGCAGCCGAATGTCCCAGCGACCAACTGCTCCAACTGTCGGTGCGAATTTTGCTAGCAGACCAAATACAGCCGAAAAGACTTCCGCGTTCTCGAGCCAGGTATCGCGCCCATAAGCGGTCATGCCGGTCCAAGTGATGGCTGAATAGGCGATGATCAATATCGCCAGATTAAACGGTTGCACGGCCTGTTCGGATATTAGTTCAAGCCACGCGAATAACAGGAACAACAGCACCGCCGGCCAACGGCTGAGCACCAAAGGGTAGGCGTAAGGCGATTTGATTCCACCCAAGGCCCGTTCGGTCCATGTGAACAGGATTTTCCAAGGGTTGACTAGGTCCCACAGATTGCCGACCAGGGCCGAGGCAAATGCCATGCCGACCCACCAAACAACCCATACAAAAGTCGGTGCGATATTATCGAAGGTATCCGGGTCGCCGAACAACCCGGCAGCGAGGACCAGCCCGAAAACGGTTACGGAAAGCGATCTCATGGCATTTAGGGCAAGCGGCGTGCCAAGCTGACGGATTAAGGGTAGGCCCAGCAGGTTGAAGGGCGGTGCGTCCTCAATACCTTCCCGGCGTTTCAAAAACCGGGCGATGACGACGAAAGACAGCACGACCGCTGCACCGGCGGCCGTAAGATAAAAGGCCAGCGGCAACGGCAAGTCATAACGGCTGGCAAAAGCATGAGCTGAGGCCGGCGTCGCGGCCAGGTTCAATCCGACAGCTATTCCTATCAAGATCAGGATT
Source organism: Alphaproteobacteria bacterium MarineAlpha3_Bin4 (assembly GCA_002938045.1). Lineage (GTDB taxonomy): Bacteria > Pseudomonadota > Alphaproteobacteria > Rhodospirillales > Casp-alpha2 > PTLJ01. The sequence continues at coordinate 2,166 of PTLJ01000142.1, read as the reverse complement.
CTGTTGAATGGTTCACTCATGGTTTGTTCTTAGCGAGCAAGGACGCCCTAATAAACTCTGTTTCCATGGTTATCGGCGCCAAGCGATAGCCCGCCAGCGACAGGAAAACTGTCATAGCCGGAAACAGAGGCTATGTTGTAATCGTTGGTAGTCAATGCGATATCACCAGTTGAGGGGTGGTGGATTGGCAATGCGCTCCCGCAGCGGTTTGGCTTGATCCTGTTTTGCGAACACGTTGAGGTCGAGCGAGCAACGAACGGGAAAGGACAATCAAAATACTGATCTCACCAGCATTTGCGCATGGCTCGAATCTCGCCAGCACGGGGGAAGGCGCGGGGCCCCTTGTCCTCTTAGTGGGCGCTGTCATCTTCGTTCTTTTCCTCGTCTTCATACATCGCAAGAAGGGATGGTCAGTGCTGGTCACGGGCGGCGCTGGATACGTCGGCAGTGCCCTGGTGTCTAAACTTCTGGAACGCGGCCATCGGGTTATCGTTCTCGATCTCTATCTCTTTGGCGAGGATGCCCTCGATGGAGTCCGCAACCACGTCAACCTGCGGGAGATCAAAGGTGATATCAGGGACCCACGTTTGCTTGAGACTGCGTTACCGGGATGTGATGCGGTCATTCATCTCGCCTGTATTTCTGATGAATCGTCCTACGATCTCGATCCTGGCCGCAGCAAATCGATTAATTTCGACGCGTTCGGTCCGTTCGTTCAGGCGGCCAAAAAAGCCGGCGTTAAGCGCTTTATCTACGCCTCCTCATCTTGCGTCTATGGCATCACAAACGACGCACAGGCCACCGAAGATCAGCCTCTCGGGCCACTCAGCGGGTTTTCCAAGCACAAGGCGCTTTGCGAGACGGTTCTCCATCAAGAACGCGCTCCCGGTTTTGTCACCTGTATCGTCCGGCCCGCTAATATCTGCGGATACGCGCCGCTTCAACGCCTCGACATCGCCGTCAACGCCCTCACCCACACTGCGTTCAAAGAGGGGCGCATCAAGGTCTCGGGCGGCACCCGAATTTATCCCAGCATTCACATCGACGACATGGTGAACCTATACCTTTTCCTGCTCGGTCAGCCGGACGCGCGGATAGACGGTAAGGTCTACAACGCCGTCAGTGAAAATAGCACGCTTATTGAACTAGCGGAGACAGTAAGACGTGTCGTTCGTGAAGATCTTTCCATCGAAAGTGAGGCAGAGGAAGACACGCCTTCATATCGCGTATCTTCCGACAGAATGCTCCACGAACTGGGGTTCAAGCCCAGTCATACGACCGAGGACGCCATACGCGGTCTGGCCGCCACGTTCCAGACCGGGGACGTGCCGAATTCGTTCGCCTATCCCAGGTACTCCAATGTCAAGATGATGCAGCGGGTCGACTTGGGTTAGAAACCCGGCGACCTCCAAAAGGTATCAAGGAGTCACGGAAACCTGATGGCTGTTAAAATACCAATGCCTTGCCTCGGCGCGGGCCATGACCTCAAACCGCTCGTCCACGGATCGTTTGAAATGTGTAGCTTGGTGGGGTTTCGGTTATAATAGACTCAAGGCCGTTCGTGAGTTCATGGCCTGGATCGTGAAATTAACTAATTGTGAATGGGATTCGGAAGCGATGTCAGACGATTTTAACCTGGGTGAAGTTTTCAAAGTGGCGCTGTTTATCGGGGGTATCGTTTTCGTACCCGCGTTCCTGGGTCTTATATTATTGATCCTATAGCTACGATCTATTTCTCCCTTGACTCAAGCCCGAGGTTCGGACCGGCACACGGCGGTCGGATCCTGCGGGTAAGAAAACGGCGTCACAGCGCTGATAAGGCTTTCCCGACATTTTCGGCCTTGATCGTGGGTTGGGCGTTTTTCATTTCCGCCATTTAGAGAACTACCAACAGCGGACTAGTGATCCCGTTATCCCTTCCATCAATCTGTAATAAAGTTCGGAGCCCGGCATAAGATTGGCGCCAAGCAGATTGGGCAAAGCCGAAACAGCGCTGGTGCCAGCGGCGACAGTCTCGGCCAACGCCGGCACAAGCTGCGGTTCGAGGAAGATTCGGCACACGCAGCTATCTATCATTGTCCGGTGCCGTCACCGACCGCCGCCGTGCTTGCCGCTGGCAGTCGGTATGGTTAGGTTGGCGCCAAACGGGTTGAAGCAAACAGCATG
>PTLJ01000141.1 GCA_002938045.1 Alphaproteobacteria bacterium MarineAlpha3_Bin4 | reverse complement strand
ATCGCTGAAATCTCGGGCCAACTTGCCACCGGCATCATCGACGTTCCCGGCACTGTCCGGTACAGTAAATGGCGAGAACCGGGTCACCCGCCGTTGGCCCAGCAGCCGGTTCCATTCGCCGCCGTCGAGATAGAGCGTTTCCGTCGGAACTGGCCGGTAGGTCGGGCTGTTGGTTGCCGTCGGATTGCTGGTTTTGGCAAAATCTTGCCGCGCGGAGAAGTACTCGTTGATCATCTTAAGCCGGGCGTCGCGCGCCTCATCGCTCTGGTGGTCGAGGAACAGGCCCGCTTTGGGAAGATAATCGAACAATGTCTCCAGTTTGTCGTAGAACAGCGGCAGCCAGTGCTCCATGCCAATATGTCGACGGCTGGCGGAGACCGCCTCGTAAAGAGGGTCGTCGTCACCGGCGGTCCCGAACAGGATCCGGTATTGGGTCCGAAATCGGGATACCGCGCCTTCGGTCAGCGGCACCTCACTGACCGGCTTCAAGGTAACGCCACACCGCTGCCTCTCTTCGTCGGGTACCGTCCGTTGATCGGCGGCATTGAAAACCCGAACCGCCTCCAGCTCGTCGCCGAAGAAATCGAGCCGCAGCGGCGCTTTCGCTCCGGTCGGGAAGACGTCAATTATACTGCCGCGAACCGCGAACTCTCCGGGTTCAAAGACTGTCTGCGCGTGGATGTAACCGTATTTGGCTAGAAACTCGGTTAACTCCGCCCGATCGAGGCTCTGCCCCGGTTGGGCCCGAAGGATGGCGTCGGCGAAGGCGTCGCGCGACGGTACCCGCTGCAGCAGGGCGGAGACTGTCGTCAGCACTATCCGCCCGCTCGCGTTCGGCGAATCTATTAGTCGGGTCAAGGTGTCGATGCGTTGGCTGACGATCTCGGCCTGAGGCGATACCCGGTCGTAGGGCAGGCAATCCCATGCCGGAAACTCCAGCTTGGCCACATCGGGCGCGAAGAAATTCAGCGCCGCGATTTTGTTTGCCATGCTGACGTCGTCGCTAGCGACAAATAAGACGTCGTCGCCGCTAACGGTGGCTCTGGCCAAGAGCCAAGCGTCGAAGCCTTCCGGAGCGCCGCCGACGGCGGTCTCGCTAGTTTCGGGTGCGATCAGGCTCTCGCTCACTTCAACGCTTGCCGTCATCCCTTGGGTGCCAACGCTCAGAACTCCTTAGCGAACGAGATCAGCGCAGCCATGACGTCATGATCGTGCCGCTCCGGCACCGGCACGCGGCCGGTGACCCAGTTATAAATATCATTGTCGCTTTCCTTAAGTAGCAACTCGTAACGGTCGAGCTGTTCGTCAGAGAGGCTCGACAGACGCCGTTCGGCGAATCGGCCGAGCAAGAAATCGTTCTCACGGATGCCGCAATGCTCGCTCTGGAACAGCAGTTTCTTGCGGCGCACGTCCATCGTTGGCGACCTTCGAGTTTTCCTCATTGCCTCAAAGCTCAAGGAGCCTAGGATATAGAGGCTCTGGGCGGAGATGTCAGCAGGTTAGCATGCGTCCGGAAGTCCTGTTCTCATTGTTTAAACCGGTCACCTCGCTAACCGGCATCGGTCCCAGGACCGGCAAGCTGATCGAGCGTCTGGTCGGGCCCAATCTGGTCAATTTGTTCTGGCACCTGCCGAGCGGCGTCATCGACCGCCGTTACGCGCCCAGCGTCGCTGATGCCCGGCCCGGCGTCATTGCGACAATGACGCTTGAGGTCGGCAAGCACAAGAAGCCGCCCAACAAACGGCTGCCCTACAAGGTCTATTGTTCGGACGGCACCGGCACGCTGGTGTTGGTGTTCTTTCATGCTCACGAGGATTACCTGAAGAAGGCCTTGCCCGAGGGCAAAACCCGAGTCATCAGCGGCAAGGTCGAGGTATTTGGCAAGGAAATACAGATCACCCATCCAGATCACATCGGCACCGTCGACGAGTTGGACGAGCTGAGGAAGGTCGAGCCGGTCTATCCGTTAACCGCCGGCCTAACCTTGAAGATGCTTGGCAAGGCGGTAGCGGCAGCGTTGGAGGAGGTTCCGGCGCTCGATGAATGGGCCGACCCCGCGTTCGTTGGGCGCCAGGGTTGGCGTCCGTGGCTCGAGGCGTTGCTTGAAGCCCATGCGCCGGATGGCGAGGAGGCGCTCGACCCGTCGATGCCGGCCCGCGCCCGGCTCGCCTACGACGAACTGTTTGCTAACCAACTCGCCCTGGCCTTAGTCCGCCGCAACATGCGGCGATTGCGCGGACGCGTGATCTCGGGGGACGGCCGGCTAAGGAACAAAGTGGTCGCGGTGCTGCCGTTCCAGCTAACCGCGTCGCAGGAAACCGCGCTCGGCGAGATTGCCGCCGACATGGCTGACGAAGCACGCATGCTGCGCTTACTGCACGGCGACGTCGGTAGCGGCAAGACCGTGGTCGCCCTATTGGCGATGCTGAACGCAATCGAAAGTGGAGGCCAGGCCGTGATGATGGCGCCGACGGAAATCCTTGCCCGCCAGCACCTGGCAACGATCGAGCCCCTGGCTAACGCGGCCGGTGTAACGGCGGCGTTGCTGACTGGCCGCGAAAAGGGAAAGTCACGCAAGGCTATTCTCGTCGGCCTAGAAAGCGGCGATACGAAGATCGTTATCGGCACCCACGCTCTGTTCCAGGATGACGTCGCTTATAATAACCTCGCTCTAGCCGTGATTGACGAACAGCACCGTTTTGGCGTCCATCAACGTCTCTCCCTAGCTGGTAAGGGGCGTGCCGTCGACGTTATGGTAATGACGGCAACGCCGATCCCCCGAACGCTGATGCTCACTGCCTACGGCGACATGGACGTCTCGCGGCTGCTGGACAAACCAGCGGGGCATCTGCCCGTTGATACACGAGTTCTGCCGATTGAACGCATAGGCGAAGTCACCACCGCCCTGGCGCGCTCAGTAGCGGGTGGAGCGCGAGCGTTTTGGGTATGCCCCTTAGTCGCCGAGTCGGAGGCACTCGACGTCGCACCCGCCGAAGACCGGCATGCCGCACTGAAGGCCCGTTTCGGCGACCGCGTCAGCCTCGTACACGGGCGCATGAAGGAGCGTGAGAAGGATGCGGCGATGGCCGCGTTCGTGGGCGGCGATATCGATATTCTGGTGGCGACGACGGTGATTGAGGTCGGCGTCGACGTTCCCGAAGCCTCGGTCATGGTCGTCGAACACGCGGAACGCTTCGGTCTGGCGCAACTGCATCAGCTGCGCGGACGCATCGGCCGTGGTGATAAGCCCGCCACATGTTTGCTGCTCTATGCGCAGCCGCTGACAGAAACGGCCCGGGCGCGGTTGAAGATCTTACGCCAGACTGACGACGGCTTTCAGATTGCCGAGGAGGATCTACGGTTGCGCGGCGCAGGCGAGTTACTGGGTAGCCGCCAGAGTGGTCTGCCTGAGTTTCACCTTGCCGATCTTAGCGTTCACAGCGATCTCTTGGCCGCCGCCCGTGACCACGCCACGCTTGTCCTCGAACGCGATCCCGAACTGGAATCTAAGTGCGGGCAGGCAATCCGGACCCTTCTCTATCTGTTCGAACGGGATGCGGCCGTCCGCAACCTGCGTTCGGGCTAATGTCCTCCGCTAAGCTCCAAAAAGATTAATCTCCTCTCAACCTGTAATTATTTGAAACAGTCCGACACAGAAGACCTAGGATGTTTTGTGCATACTGCGGCGGCAAGTGGGTGGGCGGCACATCCTTTGGAGCAAAGATTAGGCCTGTGGAAAGAAAGCAGACAACACAGCGATCAACGAAGCTAACCTCAGGCGTGGCATAAGCAATAAATGCGCACACGATTTCAAAGCTATAGAGGACTGGCTCGAGAACAACTACCCCGGTGACTACGCCCATCATTGCGATAACGGGATCGGGCACGGTTGGACTAAAAAACCACTCAATATGGTCTTCACGTTCTAACCCGAAACCGACCGGCCACTGTCCCAGTGCATGCCGTTGCGGTCCATAGGCGCCGATCAGGCGCCGCTCGATTTTCGGCTTTTAGTCTCGGCCTGCTTCTCGCCGGGTCGCGACCCCTTCGGCGCCAACACTGGCGCCCGCTCCCTCTCACGCAATATATCCATGTTCTCGTACGTGTGTCCCGTCGCCAACACGACCTTCTGCTCGGACTCGGGCCGCCGGTCCGGCGGCGTGACGATGCCGCCCGAGATTACCATTTTGATCGCCTCTTCGACGGTCATGTGCAGGTGGATGAGGTCGTCCCTGGGCACGAACAACAGGAACCCCGACGTCGGGTTTGGTGTCGTCGGCACGAAGATGTTGATGCATTCCTCCTCGGTGATATTCTGGACCTCGCCCTCGGTACGCCCGGTGATGAAGGCGATGACCCAGATGCCGCGGCGTGGATACTCGACCAGGACTGCCTCGCGGAACGCGTTCGATTGCTGCGCGAGCACCGTTTCCAGTATCTGCTTGACGGCGCTGTAGACGCTGCGGATTACTGGCATGCGAGCCAGCATTTGCTCTGAGAAACGGAGCCAGAGGCGGCCGAAGAAGCCTGCTGTCAGAGCACCGATCAACATCAAGCTGAGGACTAGAATGACCAGCCCCAGGCCCGGGAGGGCGAATGGCAGATAGGTCTCAGGGTTATACTTGGCCGGAATTAAAGGAGTTACCCAGTTGTCGACGAAGTTGATGAACAGCCAAGCCAGGTAAAAGGTTATAGAAATCGGCGCGGTTACCAGAATACCGGCGAACAAATATGCGCGAACTCGTTGACTAAGGCCCAACGCG
>PTLJ01000140.1 GCA_002938045.1 Alphaproteobacteria bacterium MarineAlpha3_Bin4 | reverse complement strand
ACGTAACGGCAGGCACCGGCCAACCGGTTGAATGCATCGATCTGGTCTTCTTTGAACATCGTCGGCGAGGTCGCCGTCAGCCATGCCTGGCTGATGTCGACGCAGCGCCGCGATAAAACCGGGGTGCCGTTGAAAGTAGTCACCTGACCGCGTGCGCCGGTCCAGCGTTCGTCGAGGGCGGAATGATCGATGATCCCGACCACTGGGAGCCCGTCCCGCAAGAGCCCAATCAGGGTTCCAAACAGAGGTTTGCCGATCAGGAAGGACTTGGTGCCATCGATGGGATCGACGACCCAGACGTGGCGCGCGTCGATGCGCACTGGGGCTTCTTCCTCACCGAAGATGCCGTGATCAGGGTAGGCCTCTTCGATCATACCCCGTATCACCGCCTCGACTTCGCGGTCAGCAATTGACACCGGACTCGCGTCCGGTTTGATCTCGGCGACGACGGGGGTCCGAAAATATTTGGTCGTCACCCGTCGTGCCTCGTCGGCGAGAAGGCCGGCGAATTCGACGAGAGAATTGAGCCGCTCGTCCCCCACGGCAGTTTGGGTCATGGCAGTGGCTTCGGCGACGAACTTAACGAGCGGAGGTATAGGAGCACGGCAGCACGGTCCGAGGCCTTTTTGATGCCGGCAAAACTCATTTTGGTACCCTTGGCGAAAGTCTTCGGTGCAGCCAGGAACTCGTCGAGATCGGAATAGGACCACCCGCCTCCGAGCCCAGTTAATGCTGACGAATATGTGAACCCAGCGACCGAACCCTTGGCACGGCCGACCACGTTCCAGAGGTTGGGCCCTACCTTGTTCTTACCACCCTCTTCAACGGTGTGGCAGGACTTGCACTTCTTAAAAAGCTTGAGACCTTTTTTAGCGTCGGAGTCACTTAGCATTGCCAGGGCGTTTTCGTCCGCCACCTGTTGTTCGGGAGCTGCCTTAGCCACGATCTTGGTGGGATAGACCGGCGACTCCAACTTCTCAGCGTGAACTAATGCGCTACTGATGAAGTTGCTGACCGAGATGATGCAGGCGGTGATCAATAGGCTAAAGCCCACTTTCTCGAGCATAGAAAATCGCATCAACCTTCCTCTCGACGGCAATTTAAAGGGACTGTACCCCTGACGTGTACCCCGATCAATCACGAGATCGGCAAAATTTCAAGCTTTAGGCAAAGCGGGTTTCTTGCGTCCGCCGGCCAGGCTATGGTCGCCGCCATGATATCGTCTAATGCCGTCCCGAGCGATCCGTCGGTGGGCCCGCCGACGAACCCGGTCGTCGTCATCCCGGCGCGGCTGGCTTCGACGCGGCTTCCCGGCAAGCCGTTGGCCGAGATTGCTGGCGAGCCGATGATCGTCCATGTTTGGCGCCGCGCCTTGGAGGCCGATGTCGGGCCGGCGATCGTTGCTTGCGCCGATATCGAGATCATCGATGCCATCAAGGATGTTGGCGGCGACGCCGTCTACACCAATCCGGCGCACGCGTCAGGCTCCGATCGGGTGTTTGAGTGCCTGCACACGGTCGACCCTCAGAGACGCCATGACTGCGTCATAAACCTGCAGGGCGACCTGCCGACCATCAAACCTGAAAGCGTGCGCGCAGTCCTCGAACCCTTGAGCGAGCCCGAAGTCGATATTGCGACACTGGTTGCCGAGATCACTGACGAAGCGGAGCGTGACGATTCTAACGTGGTCAAGACGGTGCTGGCTATGCACCAAGGCAAGAAGTGCGGCCGCGCGCTATATTTCACGCGCGCCACCGCGCCGGCCGGCGACGGGCCGCTCTTCCACCATATCGGCATTTATGCCTTCCGCCGCCACGCTCTCGACAGCTTTGTTCGCTTGCCGCCCGGCACACTCGAGAAGCGTGAAAGCCTGGAGCAGTTGCGCGCGCTCGAGAACGGTATGCGCATTGACGCCCAGTGCGTTGACACGGTTCCCCTCGGCGTCGATACTCCCGCCGATTTGGACCGCGCCCGCCAATTGCTGGCCCCCGGCGCCTGAGCAGACCGAGCTACAATCATGTCCAATCCGGCCAAAACCATCGCATTCCAGGGCGCGCCCGGCGCCTATTCGGACATGGCTTGCCGTACTGCCTATCCGGAGATGACGACATTGCCATGCCGCACCTTCGGGGACGCCTTCACCGCTGTTCACGAAGCCGCTGCGGCACTAGCTATGATCCCGATCGAGAACTCGGTCGCGGGGCGCGTTGCTGACATCCATCATTTGCTGCCCGAATCGGACCTGCATATCGTTGCCGAGCATTTCCAGCGAGTGAAACATCATCTGCTCGGAGTGAAGGGTGCCAAGATTCAGGACCTAACCCACGTTCACAGCCATGTCCATGCGTTGCCTCAGTGCCGAAAGTTGATCGCCGAACTCGGCCTAGAACCGGTAGTTCATGCCGACACCGCTGGCGCCGCTGCCGACGTGGCGGCGATGGGCAACAAGACCCAAGCCGCGATCGGCTCCAAACTGGCCGCTGAACTCGACGGCTTGGTATCTTTGCGCGAAGGAATAGAGGACGCCGAGCACAACACGACGCGATTCGCGGTCATGGCCCGCAAGGCGCAAGTGCCGACACTGTCAGACGGTACCGTCATTACTAGTTTTGTCTTTCGCGTCCGAAACGTGCCGGCGGCACTGTTCAAGGCCTTGGGCGGGTTTGCCACCAACGGCGTTAACATGACCAAACTTGAGAGCTACGTGCGTGGCGATTTCGTCGCCGCCCAGTTCTATGCCGACGTCGAGGGGCATCCGGAAGACATGTCCCTGAAGCGGGCGTTCGAGGAACTCCGTTTCTTCACCCATGAAGTCAAGATTCTTGGCACTTATGCGGCTCATCCGTACCGTGCCGAGCAGTCCGGCAACGGCGTCGATTGATCCTAACCGGTAACCGTTTCACCCCCGACGAGAGCAAATGAAAGAGCTAGGAGGCGCGGGAGTGATTGCGCCTACTGTTCGGCGGCTCGGCGTATAATATTTGAGCGGCATAGGTCGACTGCGTTGACAGAACACTAAGGACGGGTTGCACGCGATGGTGAGCTCCTTGCGATCGATTAACCGAACGTGACTTTGCTCGCTCTCGCCGCCTGCGCACCGAACATTAGATCGGTGGGCCGAAGTTCGGTAAAGTCTTGACCAACACCGACGGGAGGACGCTCTATACCAACGACGGGGATATCGACGGCGTATCCCGGCGCGGGGTACTGTAGCCTGGTCCATCCGCCGGCCGTCGCCGCAGATATGGCCGAGCCCAAGGACGAGGAGTTAACGATCATCACTGGCGTCAGCGGTAGCAAGCAATGGGCGTATCAAGGGGGGCCTCTCTATCGCTTCCTGATGGACATCTTGCCCGGCATCGTCAACGGCGAGAACAGCAGATTCCTTATCGCCAAGCACCGATTGAAGCCACCGGAGTGCGCTTAGCAGCCTTCGCTCATGCTCCTATTTCCTCCAGCCACGTCTCGATTAGCCAGCGCGAGATCGAATCCTTGCGTGGTAGGCAGGGGTTCCCTGTCGATTGGCCCCATTCGCCGAAGCCGCGCAACTCCACGGACGTGAACCACCTAGCGTCCTCGAGCTCATCGTTGTCTATATTGATGTCGAAAGTCACGGCCTGGGCCCAGAAGCCAACCATAATCGAGGACGGAAATGGCCACGGCTGCGAGGCGCGGTACTTGACACCAGTGACGCGGACGCCGACTTCTTCCAAGACCTCACGCGTGACCGCCTCCTCCAGGCTCTCGCCAGGTTCGACGAAGCCGGCCAGGGTCGAGTAGGTGCCTTCGGGCCAAATACTCTGACGGCCCAACAGGCATCCGGGCGGGCCGCTGCCGTCGCCGTCGCGCGAGACCAGCATGATTACTGCCGGGTCGGTGCGCGGGAAGGTCTGGTGTGCCTCATCCGGATTTGAGCACAACCGCAAGTGGCCGCCATCACGATTCTCGGTCGGATGGCCGCACACCCCACAGAATCGGTGCCGCTGGTGCCAGTGGACCATGGCACGGGCATAGGCCAACAAAGCCGCCTCACCATGGCTCATTAGCGGGCCACAGGACCGCAGGTTCATCAGCTCGCCGGTCGGTACCAAGGCCTGGGCGACGTCTTTATCCTGACTGGAGAGATCGGCCGCGAAATATGCGACGTCGTCGTCGAGACCTAATAGCACCAGGTCTTCGGCCGCCGCGACAGCGGCGGCGGCGGCATCACCGCTGACGCTAACGGCGCTCGGTCGGCCTTCGTCGTTTGCGGACCCGGCGACCAGGTTGTGACCGCGCCAGACCGGCACGAGCCGGGTTTCAGCCGCAGCGAGCTTCGCCTCTAACCATGCCTTATCGCGACGCAGCTCTGCCACCCGGGCGAGGGCGACGCCAGTATATTTCAATCCATCGGCCATTATCGGAGCCTGACACAGCGGCCATGCCCAAGCAACCGGGGCAGCGGTGGCGGTGTCGTCGAGGAATGGCTCCGCACTCAGTGCCTTAAACGCGCCGCGAAATATTGAAGTCCGCCTCCGCCAGCTGCTATAGTAGCGATGGGAGGCTGGCGTCGGACAGGTCACCTCGCCAACCCGGTCAGGTCCGGAAGGAAGCAGCCGTAATGAGTTTCGGCCTGGGTCGGCGGCCAGTCTCCTGCTCGTTTTTCCCAGCGGACCTTCAAGCCGAGTCGATGTCTAAATCCAAGAAGAAAGCCCCAGCCATTTCGTCTCCGGAATCGGATGCTGTCGCATATAGGGTGCTCGCACGAAAGTACCGCCCCGAAGCGTTCTCT
>PTLJ01000014.1 GCA_002938045.1 Alphaproteobacteria bacterium MarineAlpha3_Bin4 | reverse complement strand
CTCTCTGGCTATACCGAGGACGAAAAGGTGGAGATTGCTAAACGCCACTTGATTTCCAAGCAAGTCAAGAACCACGGCCTGAAAGATGGTGAGTGGTCATTATCAGACCCTGCCTTACGCGACCTGATTCGTTATTACACTCGGGAATCCGGCGTCCGCAACCTGGAGCGTGAAATTGCTAACCTGGCGCGCAAGGCGGTGTGCGATATTCTCATGGGCGAACACAAAAAACTCGCCTTGACGCGGCGTAACTTAAGCAAGTTTGCGGGCGTCAAGCGTTATCGATTCGGCGAAGTAGAAGCCGACAATTTGGTCGGCGTCACCACCGGCCTGGCCTGGACCGAAGTTGGCGGCGAGTTGCTGTTGATTGAGGCCGTGATGGTGCCAGGAAAGGGCAAGATGACAATCACCGGCAAGCTTGGCGACGTCATGACCGAATCGATCCAAGCCTCCAAATCCTACGTTCAATCCCGCGCCGTCAAATTCGGCATCGAACCACCTCTGTTCACCAAGAAGGACATCCACGTCCACGTGCCTGAGGGTGCGACGCCCAAGGATGGGCCGTCGGCTGGTATTGCTATGGTTACGTCAATCGTTTCGGTTTTGACAGGCATCGCCGTCAACAAGGATGTGGCGATGACCGGCGAGGTGACACTACGCGGCCGCGTATTGCCAATAGGCGGTTTGAAGGAAAAGCTTCTGGCGGCGCTCAGAGGCGGTATTACGACAGTACTGATCCCACAAGAGAACGAGAAGGATCTAGCCGAAATTCCCGACAACGTAAAGCGTGGGCTCAAAATCATTTCCGTCAGTACAGCTGACGAAGTCCTAAAAAATTCGCTAGTGTCACCCTTGACCCCGATCGAATGGAATGAAGAGGAGATAGAGGCGGCCCCGGTATCGTCCAGCGACGAAGACGACGTTGGCGACATCGTCACGCATTAGCTACCGAGACCAGGATCAGAAAAGGGGCGGTTTCACTGACGCCAGTTCAAATTTTTCCGCGCCGATTCGCCCGATTCGCCCGCAAACCAACCGAAATACGCCCTCGATTAGACGGATTACGGTTTTCTCGCTGCTGAGATCAAGCTGATTTCTCGCTTTAACCCCCGTAACTTAGCTAAAAGTCGCCAAAAATACGCAGAATCCCGGGGCTGTTCGATTGACGCTCTCACAAAAGCGTCTATACACTTTTGCTCGTTAATAGGTTTTTTGGTATGGCGCCCTGCAAGGCGTTATCCGATCTGTCTTCCACCTTGACCACCACTGACATGAAGAGGGGGCCTTCCATTGAATAAAAATGATCTCGTTGCCGCAGTCGCAAGTCGCAGCGGTCTCTCCAAAGCCGACACCGCCAAGGCGGTCGACGGTGTCATTGATTCCATCACTTCCTCGCTGAGCGGCGGGACCGAGGTTCGGCTGGTAGGGTTTGGGACCTTTAGCGTCTCCCGCCGCGCCGCAACCACCGGCCGCAATCCGAGGACTGGCGAGAGAATCCAGATCCCGGCGTCAAACCAGCCAAAGTTCAAGGCCGGCAAGGCGCTCAAAAGTGCGGTTAACTAAACAGACATTATTAGCCGAAGATACTGGCCACCCTTATACGGGTGGCCAGTTTTTTTACCGCTATCGATGGCGCCGTGGCGAGCGTAATTGGGCCTTGTTTTCCGGCCTGCTCTAGATATATTTTGCCGACAAGTCACTTAGTTCGGGCGGTTAGCTCAGTTGGGAGAGCAACGCGTTTACACCGCGTAGGTCGGCGGTTCGAGCCCGTCACCGCCCACCATTACCAATACCTATTTTGCATCAACTATGGGCATGGGTTGATTGCCGCCGGGAAAAGTTTGAGACTGCTTGACACCCTTAGGGGTGTGGATTACATCTCGCGCTCCTTTGCGGTGAGCCAAAAATTTGTTGCCACCGCCGCAATTGACGGGGGTGTAGCTCAGTTGGTTAGAGCGCTGGCCTGTCACGCCAGAGGCCGCGGGTTCGAGTCCCGTCACTCCCGCCACTTTTCCAACTTTTCATCGCTATTTGTTCTCTTTGGCGGCCCATCGTTTATCTTGCACGCCTTTGCCTGATCAAATAAGCGAGGGAAAAAACGAGCTATGAACTTGAAGACCGAGCTGGAACAAATGCCGAGATGGAAGCGCTTTGGTCTCATGCTAGCAATCATCTGGTTCGCTGGATTGATCGTAGGATCCAGTGACTTCCTTAGCTTTCACCATATTCAATTGGACAGCATCGGAGGCATCCTTGTCTGCATGCTCGGAGTGCTGGCGAGTTTTCTCCTGATGTGGGCGTTTTTTCGTGATACCGAGTAAAAGCCATCAAGCTTCGCAGATATAGCTAACCGTCCTGATCCGCCGTTCCGCTAGATTGCGAACCTCGTTACGTGCCATCTCAGGAAAATCGCTGCCAAGAAAGGCTTGCAATGTTACGGGGGCTAAACCTGATTTCTCCATGCGCGCCGTCATCGCTTCGAACCAGCTTTGGCTCCCGTCTGTCGAATTATGAACACCCAAAACTTTGAAACAGGCTTCGGTCAGAAGTGATTTCATTTCGTCGGGCGTTGCCAGATGGCTGATCGACGGCTCACAGGCCCAAGGTACAGGGAACAACACGTCGCCACCCCGCCCTGAAGCACGTCATACACTGCAGAAATTTTTCCCGGCATTACGACTCGTCTGGCCTGCTCGTATATCTTGTCCTTGGCTGGAATGTTCATCGCGACGTGAATGGTCATTGCAGAATCAAATTGGTTGTCCGCAATAATCAAATCCGTTGCGTCTCCTTTTTGAAACGCCACCCGATTTCTAAATTTACCCAATCCGACACAACCTCTGCAGCATCACAAAATGCTTGGTCAGATTGAGGGCCGGATACATGGCAACCATCCATATACCTCGGCGAGGGTTCGCGCAGGCCCTCACCAATTTCGTTGAGCTACCGCTGTAATGGGCTGCCACCTGGTTAACCATTTTCTTTCGTTCTCCCCTGACAACACCGAATCCTCAAACCTGAGACTTGGAGGCATGAACTTTCGAGATCAGCGCAGTTGGCTTTGGGCGACGGATGACACTAAGATTGCGATACCAGATAGCCAGCCCCTACCGAAGAGTGAGCCGCATGATGGATTGGTACGGAAGCACTAGTAAACACTTTCCATGCTTTTCTTTTTGTTCCTCAGGTCTTCTAGCAGTACATATTACATTTAAGATATTAATGTCATAATATTACAAAGAAATTCAGAACATCAAAGCCAGACTTCTTAAATTAGTGCCTTATGCACCGGTCGTCCAACGTCAAAAATATAAAAAAAGGAAAGATAATGGAGCATCTATTAGAAGAATTTCTGGTCAACGAGGATACATGGTTGCGTGGTTTCGTTTTTGGGTTTGTTCATGTAAGTATTATGCTGGTTGGTTACTATTCAGGCTGGAGCCTGAATCGATTATTCAAAATTATTTCAAATGGATATGTTGCGGGAATAATTGGCGCTGCCTTTTCACATGTGTTCGCCGATATTATTGCGGCCTCTCTTGATCCTCATATAAGATCATCGACTATTGGAATTGCTTTGGGCGGGATATTGCCACTGATTTTTATACCAATCCTGGAGAAGTTCCTTGTCAAAAGTGAGCACCACATCATGATTGGTGACCATGAGGACATTCGTAAAGATCTGGATGCTCATTAGCGCTTTTAGGCTTCTTTAACGATGGTGAGGACACAGTGACCTTACACGAGAAGATCGGGTCGGCCTTCAACTGAGTACGCTATTCCGGCTTGGTAGCAAACGTCGATTTCAGGACTTTGCCCATTTGAGGGGTTCCTCTCTTTAGTGCTTTAGGCGGACTGCCGAGGCGCACAAACTAAAGATCAAATTCCGGGCCCGTACGGTGGCCAGTCCATTAAAGAACTGGCTGCAGTTCTCGAATCCCGCTTCTAAATTTCCGCCATTTGCATGACGATGATACCGATGGCGATGACGGCGCTGGCAAGGATTCGCCTGACACCAAAATGTTCCTTCAGCATGAGGGTACCGATGATTGCCGCGAATAGTACCGAGGTCTCGCGCAGTGCCGAAACATGAACCATGGCGCCCTGAGCCAGGGCATAAAGAATACAACCGTAGGCCAGTTTGGACAGGATGCCACCGGCCAGCGCTCGCTTCCATTCCCGTTTGAGGAACGGGGCCACCGTATGGCGGCGCCATAATGCGGTCCATATCAGGAACGGTACTCCCTCCAAAACCATAAGCCAGACAATATAGCTCCAAAGATCATTGGAGAGACGGATGCCAAGACCGTCAACAACCGTATACGCGGAAATGAGGAAACCCGTCGCCAAGGCCAATAGAACCGTTCTCCCCTGATGCTCGGCACCCAGGCGGTGATTAAAGGAAAGGCTGACGATGCCAAGCGACACCATAACAACCCCAGCCATAGCCGAAGCGTTGGGAACCTCTCCAGCCGTAACCGCCGCCAGCAAGGCAACTAATAGCGGCGCGCTTCCCCGTGCCAAGGGATAGACCTGTGTCAGGTCGCCAAACCGGTAGGCGTTGATGAGACACAGGTGATAAACGGCATGAATGGTGACAGAGGCCGTGAGGAACAGGCACATCACCGGTGTCGGGACTGGCACCAAGGGTAGGAAGAACACCCCAAAGACGGTGCCCGATCCGAGAACGGCGGTGGCCGTCAAAAACCGGTCGCCGCTGATTTTAACGATGGCATTCCATAGGGCATGGGTCACCGCGGCCAAGAGAACAATTGCGATGAGATTCAACTGCAGGCCCATCAGGCTCTCACCTTAGCTTCCCAACCCCATGAGAGAGCAAAAATCTTGGCCTAATTGCGAAATGCGCTTATTGGGATGGTAAATATGTTAGCACTCCAGCCTGCGAAAGCATCGAGTTTATGGTCGTCAAACACTGGCAGCACTTAATTGCACTAGACACCATTCGTACTACACTACTCTAACCCTAACGACTTTATACGTTTTTGAATTCCGTGGCTCTCGCCATCTTTTTAATCCCTTAATTTGTATCCTACCAAGGTAGCCAGCGAACCATGGATGACTGTTCCCGACGAGCAAACACTGGGGCTTTGTTGTTGCGTCTACCGGACTGGTCAGGCAGGTTATAGAGACGGCTAATTCCGCCCAACCGTGGTCGTCTGGACGCCAGTGAAGGAAGCCTGATTTGGACGCACTTCTAGCTGATTACCTCCCGATTTTGATTTTTCTCGGCATCGCCGTGGTAATCGCTGGTATCGCTGTCTCCGCCTCATACATCGTCGCAACACAGCGCCCGGATGTCGAGAAGACTTCTACATATGAGTGCGGCTTTGAACCATTTTCTGACGCACGCCACAAATTCGATGTGCGCTTCTATTTAGTCGCCATTTTGTTCATCATCTTTGACCTTGAAGTTGCATTCCTTTTCCCGTGGGCCATTAGTCTTGGCAGGACTGGAGTATTCGGGTTCTGGTCGATGATGATCTTCTTAGCGATACTGACCGTGGGTTTTATATACGAATGGAGAAAAGGAGCATTGGAATGGGAGTAAGCTCTAATTCCCCATTAATAGGATCGCAACCGTTGCCGCCGGATGCCGACCAGGAGGCAGTCCTGAAGCAGGTGACCGGTGAGCTACAAGATAAGGGATTCCTGGTCGCCAACCTCGATAAGGTCGTTAACTGGGCCCGCGCCGGCTCACTATGGCCGATGACATTTGGGCTGGCCTGTTGCGCGATAGAGATGATGCACGCCTATTGCTCGCGATACGACCTCGACCGCTTCGGCGTCGTGCCGAGAGCAAGCCCGCGCCAGTCGGACGTGATCATCGTCGCCGGCACCCTGACCAACAAGATGGCGCCAGCGTTCCGCAAGGTTTACGACCAGATGGCGGAGCCGCGTTACGTAATCTCGATGGGCTCGTGCGCTAACGGTGGCGGCTACTACCATTATTCCTACTCCGTCGTTAGGGGGTGCGATCGGGTGGTACCCGTAGATGTCTATGTTCCCGGCTGTCCACCGACTGCGGAAGCCCTCGTCTACGGTATTCTCCAATTGCAAAAGAAAATCAACAAAACCGGGACGCTCTGGCGTTAGGCCGCGAATAAGCCGCGCCAGAAAACCGTCAGCGAAACACTATGGATCCCGCCCTTCAAGACCTTGGTGAATATATTACCGACACCTTTCTCGACGAGATCGTCGAAAGGCAGTTAAGACTCGACGAATTGACAGTCACGGTGCGTCGCGACGATATCCTTGAGGTATTGAAGGTCTTGCGCGATGACGCCAATTGCCAGTTTAAGCAGTTGGTCGACGTTTGCGGTGTCGACTATCCGGAGAAGGAAACCCGCTTTGCGGTCGTTTACAATCTTCTCAGCCTGACCCACAACCTTCGCATTCGCATTAAGATATGGACCGATGAAGATACGCCGGTGCCGTCGGCCTGTGAGTTGTTCAGTTCGGCCAATTGGTGGGAGCGCGAGGTCTGGGACCTTTACGGCATTTATTTCTCCGGCCACCCGGATTTGCGGCGCATACTTACCGACTACGGATTCGAGGGCCATCCCTTGCGCAAGGATTTTCCGCTGACCGGTTATGTCGAGATGCGTTACGACGACGAACAGAAGCGCGTCGTCTATGAACCGGTGAAACTGACCCAAGAATTCAGAACCTTCGATTTCCTAAGCCCCTGGGAAGGCGTTCAGACAATGCTGCCCGGGGACGAGAAAGTGGACAATCAGGTGAAGAAAAAGATTCCTGATGGCTGAAACGGAAATCAAGAACTACAACCTCAACTTTGGCCCACAGCATCCGGCGGCGCACGGTGTGTTGCGATTGGTACTGGAGATGGACGGCGAAATCATCGAACGTGCCGATCCTCATATCGGCCTCCTTCACCGCGGCACGGAAAAGCTGATCGAGTACAAGAGCTACCTTCAGGCGGTACCTTATTTCGATCGCCTGGATTACGTCGCACCACAGAACCAAGAACACGCTTTTGCCAACGGCGTTGAAAAACTGCTCGAGATCGAGGTACCACCGCGGGGACAGTACCTTCGTGTTCTGTTCGCTGAGATTGGCCGGATTCTGAATCACAACTTTAATATCTGTGCCTTTGCTATGGACGTCGGCGCCATGACGCCGATGCTGTGGGGATTCGAGGAGCGCGAGCGGCTGATGGAATTTTGTGAGCGGGCTAGCGGTGCACGTCTCCACATGAACTACTTCAGACCAGGCGGTGTCGCCAGGGACGTGCCGGCTGGGCTGCTCGACGACATCGGCGAATGGGCGAGGGGCTACACCCGCTGGATTGACGATTGCGAGACCCTGTTAACTGAGAACCGCATCTTCAAGCAGCGCACCGTCGACATCGGCTGTATCACACCTGAACAGGCCATGGATTGGGGCTTCACGGGCCCTAATCTCCGTGCCGCCGGGGTGGCGTGGGATCTCCGCAAGGCGCAGCCCTACGACGCCTATGCCGAGATGGAATTCGACATTCCAGTCGGTACCTATGGGGATTGCTATGACCGCTATCTGGTCCGCATTCATGAGATGCGGCAGAGCTTGCGTATCTTGGAGCAGTGCATCGAACAGATGCCGGGTGGGTCATGCAGGGTCAACGACCGCAAGATATCACCGCCGCCACGGGCCGAGATGAAGGGGTCAATGGAAGCCCTAATTCTTCATTTCAAGCTGTTTACGGAAGGCTATCACGTGCCAGCCGGTGAGACCTATGCCGCAGTCGAGGCGCCAAAGGGCGAATTTGCTGTCTATCTGGTATCGGACGGTACCAACAAACCCTACCGCTGCAAGATTAGGGCGCCCGGGTTTGCGCACTTGCAGGCGATGGAATTCCTGTCAAAGGGACACATGCTGGCCGATGCTGTCGCCATTCTCGGCTCCCTAGATATCGTATTTGGCGAGATTGACCGATGACCGATAGCGCACAAACCTTCGAGCAGCCCGAGAGCTTCGCTTTTTCTTCCGAGAATGTCGCCAGGGTCGAGGCCATAATCTCCAAATATCCGGACGGATGGCATGCGAGTGCGGTGATGCCGCTGCTTGATCTTGCTCAACGCCAGCACGACGGCTGGCTGCCGCGCGCCGCCATGGATCATGTTGCCGACATTCTCGCCATGCCACCGATTCGCGTCTACGAGGTGGCGACGTTCTATACCATGTACAACCTCAACCTTATCGGCCAGCACCATGTTCAGGTCTGCACCAATCTACCTTGTTGGCTGAACGGTTCCGATGGGGTCGTCGGTGCCTGTAAGAAATCTCTCGGGATAAATTTCGGCGCAACCACCGAGGACAGGATGTTCACGCTCTCGGAAGTCGAATGCCTTGGCGCCTGCGTCAATGCGCCGATGATGCAGATCAATGACGATACCTACGAAGACCTGGATTCAGTTACCACGGAAACCATTCTCGAGGATATTAAGGCGGGGCGGAGGCCTAAACCTGGTTCGCAGACGGGCCGTCATTCCTGCGAACCGGTTGGCGGCCTCACCAGCCTGGCTCACCAGGCCAATCTCAAGGCACAAATAGAAGGAACGTCGTGATGCTCGAGGACAAGGACCGCATCTTCACCAATATCTACGGCCTGGAAGACCCGGGCCTCGCCGGTGCCAAAAATCGGGGCGACTGGGACACCACCAAGAAAATCCTCAAATTAGGCCGCGAAGAGATCATCACGCAGATCAAGGCATCGGGTCTCAGGGGCCGTGGCGGGGCCGGGTTCAGCACCGGCATGAAATGGTCGTTCATGCCCAAGGAAGTGGGAGTGCGCCCGCATTATCTGGTGATCAATGGTGACGAAGGCGAGCCGGGGACCTGCAAAGACCGTGAGATCTTCCGCGGTGATCCCCATAAACTGATTGAAGGCGCGTTAATTGCGTCTTTCGCAATTGGCGCGAATACCGCCTATTGTTACATCCGCGGCGAGTTTTACAGAGAAGCCGAGGTATTACAACGCGCCGTCGACGAGGCCTACGAGGCCGGGTTAATCGGGCCTGACGCCTGTGGTTCCGGCTATTCCTTTGATTTTTTTGTTCATTTGGGCGCCGGGGCCTATATCTGCGGCGAGGAGTCGGCGCTGATCGAGAGCCTGGAGGGAAAGAAAGGCCAGCCACGTTTGAAACCGCCTTTCCCCGCCAACGTAGGGCTTTATGGTTGTCCGACGACGGTCAACAACGTCGAGTCGCTTGCTGTCGTACCGGAGATCCTGCGTCGCGGTTCCCAATGGTTTGCTGATTTGGGCAAACCGCATAGCACGGGCACCAAGCTGTTCAGCATCTCAGGGCACGTCAACCAACCGTGCACCGTCGAAGAGGAATTGGGCATTCCGCTGAAAGAGTTGATCGCCACACACGCTGGCGGCGTGCGTGGCGGCTGGGACAATTTGCAGGCCGTTATTCCCGGCGGCGCGTCGGTCCCATTGCTAACGAAGTCGATCTGCGACACCATCCATATGGACTTCGATTCTCTCAAGGAAGTTCAATCCGGACTCGGCACGGCTGCGGTAATGGTTATGGACACGACGACAGACGTCATTCGCGCCATCACCCGATTGTCCGCCTTTTACAAGCATGAAAGCTGTGGCCAATGCACGCCCTGCCGAGAAGGCACAGGCTGGATGTGGCGGATGATGGAGCGCATGGTAAGCGGCGAAGCGGACGTCGAGCAAATCGACCTACTCGAGGAGGTATCGCGGCAGGTTGAAGGACACACGATCTGCGCGCTTGGCGATGCGGCGGCGTGGCCGATACAGGGGCTAATTCGTCACTTCCGGCCCGAAATTGAACAACGGATCGCAGACCGTAAAGCTCGCGACACTAAGGCGGCCTAGAGAACCATATCGAATGGTAACGCTGACCATTAACGACAATGAGATTGAGGTCCCACACGGACGGTCTGTGCTGCAGGCCTGCGAGCAGGTTGGGATCGAGATTCCGCGGTTCTGCTATCACGAACGCCTGTCGATCGCTGGCAACTGCCGTATGTGCCTGGTTGAGATGGAGCGCTCGCCGAAACCGGTGGCGTCCTGCGCCATGCCGGTCGCCGATGGTATGGTCATTCACACCAACACACCTGCGGTCCAGAAGATGCGCAAAGGCGTGATGGAGTTCTTGTTAATCAACCACCCGCTCGATTGTCCGATCTGCGACCAGGGCGGCGAATGCGACCTGCAGGACCAAGCCATGGGCTACGGATTTGATCGCAGCCGTTACGAGGGAAACAAGCGCGCCGTCGAAGACAAATACATGGGGCCGCTGATCAAAACAATGATGACCCGGTGCATCCACTGTACGCGCTGCATCCGCTTCGCGACAGAAGTTGCCGGGGTGCCGGAACTAGGAGCCACCGGCCGCGGCGAGGAAATGGAAGTAGGAACCTACGTCGGCAAGGCGCTGTCGTCGGAGCTGTCCGGCAACATGATCGACCTCTGTCCCGTCGGCGCCCTGACGTCGGGTCCTTATGCGTTCACGGCGCGGTCGTGGGAGCTCAAAAATGTGGAGTCAATCGATATCCTGGACGCCGTCGGCAGCAACATCCGCGTCGACTACCGCGGCCCCGAAGTTATGCGTGTATTACCGCGCCTGAACGAAGAGGTCAACGAGGAATGGATTTCTGATAAAAGCCGTTTCGCCTACGATGGTCTGAAGCGGCAACGGCTGGATCAGCCCTATGTAAGACATGAGGGCAAGTTGCAACCGGCGAGCTGGCCCGAGGCCTTCGAGGCGGTCGCTGCTGCCCTCAAGGGCGCCGATACAGATGCCGTCGCCGCGATCGCTGGCGATTTGGCCGACTGCGAGGCGATGACGGCACTCAAAGATCTCATGACGGCAATCGGTTCGCCGCACTTGGACTGCCGCCAAGACGGTGCCCAGCTCGATCCGAGTGTTCGCGCCGGTTACATATTCAACACTACCATCGCCAAGATCGAACAGGCCAATGCCTGCCTCTTGATCGGCACCAATCCGCGGCGCGAGGCGGCGGTTCTCAACGCCCGGCTAAGAAAGCGTTCGGTTATGGGCGAATTCCCGGTCGGGCTTATCGGTCCGCGCGCGGACCTCACCTATGATTACGAGTACCTGGGAGACAACGTCTCGGGGCTAGCCAAAATCGCGGCCGGACGCCATGGGTTTTCCAAGGTCCTGAAAAACGTGGAGCGATCGATGCTGATCGTCGGTCAGGGCGCGTTGGCCCGCGACGATGGCGCGGCAATCCTCGCTTTCGTTCGTCGGGTGGCCGAAAGCCGCGGCATGATCAACAAGAGCCAGGGGTGGAACGGATTTAACGTCCTTCACACCGCGGCGGCGCGGGTCGGCGGACTGGATTTGCAATTTGTGCCGGGTAAGGGCGGTCTCGACACTAACGGCATCCTCGACGGCGCTTCGTCCGGCCGGATCAAGGTTGTTTACCTGCTCGGTGCTGATGAGATCAATACCGAGCGGCTCGGCGACGCTTTTGTTATCTATCAAGGTCACCACGGCGATGCCGGGGCGCACCGCGCCGACGTTATACTGCCTGGTGCAGCCTACACTGAAAAGAACGCCACTTACGTCAACACCGAGGGCCGCGTGCAGCTTGCGCGGTTGGCAGTCTTCCCGCCGGGCAAAGCACGTGCGGACTGGACCATTTTAAGAGCGCTATCAGATGTGCTTGGCAAAACCTTGCCCTATGACAATCTTCGTCAGGTACGCGCGAGGATGGTCGAAATCAACGCCAACTTTATGAATGTCGACGAAGCGATGGCGGCGCCGTGGGGCGAGTTCGGCGAGGCCGGCGAGGTATCTAATCAAGCGTTTACTTCGCCGGTCGAGAATTTTTATATGACCGATCCGATCAGCCGCGCCTCAGCGACGATGGCCAAATGCAAGGATATCTTCGTCAACGGCAGCGAGAAGACAGGCACCGATGGCTGAGCTTTGGGACGGATTAATCTGGCCGACGGCCTGGATTGTGATCAAGATTGTCGGGATTGTGATCCCCGTCATGCTTTTCGTCGCCTATCTCACCTATTTCGAGCGCAAGGTGATCGGCGCCATACATCTGCGCAAAGGTCCAAATGTGGTTGGGCCGTTCGGGCTGCTGCAGCCGATCGCCGACGGCATCAAGTTATTCCTCAAGGAAACAATCATTCCAGCCAGCGCCAATCGCGGTGTCTTCATCATTGCACCTTGCGTGACCTTCATCCTAGCCCTAGTCGCCTGGGCAGTGATCCCGTTTGACCACGGTATGGTGCTGGCCGATATCAACGTCGGCATCCTCTTTCTGTTCGCGATCTCATCATTGGGCGTTTACGGCATCCTAATGGCTGGGTGGGCGAGCAACTCGCGCTATGCTTTCCTCGGCGCGCTCAGGTCTGCCGCGCAAATGGTGTCCTACGAAGTCTCCATGGGGTTCATCATTATCACCGTGCTACTCTGTGTTGGCTCGCTCAATCTTTCCGATATCGTCATGGCACAGAAGAACATTTGGTTCGTAGTTCCGTTGTTTCCGATGGCGGTAATCTTCTTCGTATCAACGCTGGCGGAAACGAACCGCCACCCATTCGATCTGCCGGAAGCAGAAGCTGAACTCGTCGCTGGCTACAACGTTGAATATTCAGCGATGACATTTGCGCTGTTCTTCCTTGGTGAATACGCCAACATGATTCTGATGGCCGGCATGACCTCGGTGCTGTTCCTTGGTGGCTGGTTACCGCCAATCGACGTGTTGCCATTCAACTGGGTGCCAGGGCCGGTGTGGTTCGCGCTCAAGATCGCATTCTGCCTATTCATATTCATTTGGGTGCGGGCGACGTTCCCCCGTTACCGCTACGACCAGCTGATGCGGTTGGGCTGGAAGGTCTTCTTGCCGATTTCGTTGGCCGCCGTGGCCATCGTCGCCGGCATTTTGGTGGCGTTTGATCTGACACCGGTCATGGGATGAGAGGGGCGCTGTTATGAGTTTTATTCGACGCAGCGCCAAGACGGTGTTCCTCGGTGAACTGGTGGCCGGGATGTGGCTGACCCTGCGCTATTTCTTCCGGCCCAAGGTGACGATCAACTATCCTTACGAAAAAGGCCCATTGAGCCCAAGATTCCGAGGCGAACATGCGCTCAGGCGCTACCCCAACGGCGAGGAGCGGTGCATCGCATGCAAGCTTTGTGAGGCCGTTTGTCCTGCCCAAGCGATCACCATCGAGGCCGAGCCTCGGGCCGACGGCAGCCGGCGAACGACGCGCTACGACATTGATATGGTAAAGTGTATCTATTGCGGCCTCTGCGAAGAGGCTTGCCCGGTCGACGCCATCGTCGAGGGACCGAACTTCGAATTTGCGACCGAGACCCGTGAAGAGCTTCTTTATGATAAGGAGAAGTTGTTAGCCAACGGCGATCGCTGGGAAACCGAGCTCGCCGAGCGCCTGCACCAGGACGCCCCCTACCGCTGAGGGCGATGGATCACTAGATGGGAACCATAGGCACCCTGCTGCAAGCCCTGGCGTTCTACATGTTCGCATTCGTCGCCGTCGCATCGGCGGTAATGGTGATCTCAGCGCGAAATCCTGTTCACTCGGTATTATTTCTAATCTTGGCGTTTTTTAATTCGGCCGGTTTGTTCGTGCTGATGGGCGCAGAATTCCTGGCCATGATCTTGGTCGTGGTCTACGTCGGCGCCGTTGCCGTGTTGTTTATGTTCGTGGTCATGATGCTCGATATTAATTTCGTCGAGCTTCGCCAGGGATTCCTCCAATACCTGCCGATCGGTGGCCTGATCGGTTTGGTGCTGCTGGCCGAGTTGCTGGTCATCCTTGGCGGCTGGGCGTTCGCGCCGGAAGCTACCGGTAGCGTCGCCGCGCCAACGCCCGACGCGACGACCAACACCCATGCCTTAGGCGAGTTGATCTATACCCATTACGTCTACCTGTTCCAGTCCGCCGGCATGGTGCTGCTGGTGGCAATGATCGGAGCCATCATCCTGACCCACCGAAATCGCGCCGGCGTGCGCAGGCAGTCTATCTCGAAGCAGCTTGCGCGCCGCGCGGAAAAAACAGTCGAGGTCCGCAAAGTTCCGACCGGGAAGGGCATTTGATGATGCTTGAGATCAGCCTCGCTCATTACCTAACCGTCGCCGCCGTAATTTTCACGCTCGGCGTTTTCGGGATTTTCCTTAACCGCAAGAACGTAATTATTATCCTAATGTCGGTAGAACTGATGCTGCTCGCCGTGAATATCAATTTGGTTGCCTTTTCTGCCGAGTTGGACGATCTCGTTGGGCAGGTTTTCGCCATGTTCGTGCTGACGGTAGCGGCGGCAGAAGCGGCGATCGGCCTGGCCATTCTGGTGGTCTATTTCCGTAACCGCGGC
>PTLJ01000139.1 GCA_002938045.1 Alphaproteobacteria bacterium MarineAlpha3_Bin4 | reverse complement strand
TAATGCCTCAATAATCGCAAAACTTCGAGTAATCCGCCAAATATTTCTAGCCACCCCTGGTTCACGAAATTATTCTCCTCGGCATCCGGGGGTGCCCAGTTAACGGCTTAAGTAACGGGGAATCACGAACTTGCTGCGTGCATTGAGTTTGGGAACGACGCTAGCTGCAGTGTGGTTGTTGTTGTCGGGCCATTACGTGTCGTTGATTTTAGCGCTTGGAGCGGGCTCCATTGCGATAGTGGTCTGGATCACGCATCGTATGGACGCTATCGATCATGAAACCCATCCCATTCACCTGGCTGGTAAAGCGTTATCTTACTTTCCTTGGTTGCTTTTGGAGATCGTCAAGGGGAACATCGACGTCGCCAAGGCAATCATCAACCCGAAAATGCCGATTGAGGCCAAGATCCTTCGTGTCGATGGTTCACAACAGACGGATATTGGCCTGGTTACCTACGCCAATTCGATCACCCTCACCCCCGGCACCGTCACCATCTGGGACGAAGGCACCCGGCTCGATGTTCACGCACTGACACCGGCAGCAGCAGATGGCCTACTGAGCGGCGAGATGGATCGACGTGTAACCAATCTCGAGGGAGCAGGTGCCTGGAAAGACGGAGACGCCAAATGATTTTCGAATTTGCAGCTGGCGCCGTCATTATTGCTATGTGCTTGGTTCTTTACAGAGCGGTCAAAGGGCCGACCGTTTACGATCGTATACTAGCCGTCAATACATTCGGAACCCTGACCGTGATCATCATCGCCGTCCATGGTTTCTTAGTCGGTCGGCCCAAATTCCTCGACCTCGCCCTAGTCTACGCTCTGATCAACTTCATCGGCACGATCGCTATTTCCAAGTTCGTCGCGTTTTCCGGACTAGGCTATCCGTCCGAAGACGAGGAAAAGGGCGACATTTGATGGTTGCTGTCGTCGATATCTTGAGCTGGGCATGCATCGTATTGGGCGCAGGCTTTTGCCTGATCGGCGCGCTGGGCTTGGTCCGCTTACCGGTCGTATTCGCTCGGATGCATGGCGCCGGCATTATCGATACCCTTGGCGTTGGTCTGATCTTCATTGGATTGATGTTTCACGCCGGCTTCAGTTTGATCTTGGCTAAGTTGATCTTGGTATTGCTTTTCATTCTGTTCACCAGTCCGACCGCCACCCATGCACTGGCGCGGGCTGCCTTGCGAGGTGGCGTCGATCCATTGGCTACCGACCCCACGGAAGAGCTGCCGAGCCCTAATAGTAATAAGGGGGCAGCGTCATCGAAAACGTGATCATCCTCGCCCTCATGGGCTTCATGGCCGTGATAGGGATCGCCATGGCCCGAATTCGAGACCTTTTCGCAGTCGTCATACTGGGCGGCATTTTTAGTCTGCTGGGAGCCGCGGTCTACGTTATCCTCGATGCCGTTGACGTCGGCTTTACAGAAGCCGCCGTCGGCGCCGGCATCTCTACAGTGCTATTGCTTGGCACCCTGGCTTTGACAACCAGTGAGGAAAAGGTAACCCCGGAGAGTAGATCGCTTGTGTCGATCGTCGCTGTCATCGTGACCGGCGCAGTCCTCGTCTATGGCACCCTCGACATGCCGCGATACGGCGATCCCACGGCGCCGATCAACCATCACGTGGCACCGCGCTATCTCGAGAAATCTGGAGATGAGGTCGGACTGCCGAACGTCGTCACTTCGGTGCTGGCTAGCTACCGCGGCTACGACACTCTCGGCGAGACTTTCGTTATTTTTACTGCCGCCGTAGGTGTCCTCGCGATCCTGGGACGCAGTCGCCGGCAACCGAAAAGGAAACGGATGAAAGCCCGGAAGGGTTAGAGATGAGCCATCTAGTCATCCTCAGGATCGTCTCGAAATTCTTGATCCCCTTTATCTTTATTTTCGCCCTCTATGTACAATGGCATGGCGATTTCGGTCCTGGCGGAGGCTTCCAAGCCGGCGTCATATTTTCCTCTGGATTCATCCTCTATGCATTGATCTTCGGCGTCAGTCTGACGCGCCAGGCGGCTCCCGCTTGGTTGACCCGCGCGGCTTTGGCGATCGGCGTGTTGCTCTATTCCGGCGTCGGCGTTGCTGGAATGGTGATGGGCGGTAATTTCCTTAGTTACTCTGTCCTCGCCGATGAACCGACCCACGGCCAGCACCTCGGCATTCTTTTGGTTGAACTCGGTGTCGGCATCACCGTTGCCGCGGCGATGATCACGATCTTCCTGACTTTCGCCGGAAAGGACCGCTGACAGTGGAATTGGTCGGCCTCCTCAATTATTGGATCGTGATTGTACTGATGATGACGGGTTTCTATATCGTCATCTCGCACGGCAACTTGGTTAAGAAGATCGTTGGCCTCAACGTATTCCAGGTCTCGGTCTTTCTCCTCTACATCACCATGGGCAAGGTCCATGGCGGCACGGCACCGATCCTGGAAGAAGGCATTGCTCTTTATTCCAACCCATTGCCGCACGTCTTAATCCTGACGGCGATTGTCGTCGGGGTAGCAACCACGGCGCTCGGGCTGGCGCTTGTCGTCCGCATCAGCGACGCCTACGGAACCATCGAAGACGACGAGATCGACGCGATGGAGAATAACGATTGATCGCCCACCATCTGCCAATCCTGCAGATCATCATCCCCTTGATGTCGGCGCCGATTTGCCTGGTGCTGCGACATGCCAGGATCGCCTGGGTACTGTCTTTGGCGGTAAGCTGGATTTGTCTCGTTATATCAGTGTCATTGCTGGTCAAGGTCCTCGACGGTGGCGCAATTTCCTACGAACTCGGAGATTGGGCGGCGCCGTGGGGAATTGAATACCACATCGACACCTTGAACGCTTTCGTGTTGGTGATCGTCACCGCCGTTGGTGCGGTCGTCATGCTCTACGCCAAGGCCAGCGTCGAGGCAGAAGTGCCGGAAGAGCGCAGATATCTTTTTTACACCATGCTGATGCTGTGTCTAACCGGCCTGCTTGGCATCACTATCACTGGCGACGCCTTCAACCTCTTCGTGTTCCTCGAGATTTCGTCGTTGTCGTCGTACGTATTGATTAGCATGGGCCGCGACCGGCGGGCGCTAACCGCCGCCTATCGTTACCTAATCCTGGGCACGGTCGGCGCCACGTTTTATATCATCGGTGTCGGCCTCATGTACATGATGACCGGCACCCTTAACTTCGCTGACCTGGCTACTTTAATTCCGTCCGTCGCCGATACCCGAACCATCCAGGTGGCACTCGGTTTCCTGACCGTTGGTCTTTGTCTTAAGCTGGCCCTGTTCCCGCTGCATATGTGGCTGCCCAATGCCTATGTCTATGCCCCGTCGGCGGTCACCGTCTTCCTTGCTTCGACGGCCACCAAAGTCGCCGTATACGCGCTGATCCGGGTTATTTTCACTATTTTTGGTGCTGTCGACATTCTTGATATTGTGCAGGTGCGCAATCTACTCATGACTATGGCGATCATTGCCATGTTCTTCGGCTCAATCGTCGCGATTTACCAGATGAACGTCAAGCGCATGCTCGCCTACTCATCGATCGCACAGATCGGATACATGATCCTGGGGGTGAGTTTGGACACACTGACCGGTGTAGCCGCTGGGATTATTCATCTGTTCAATCACGCGATGATGAAGGGCAGCCTGTTCATGGCCTTGGGTGCGGTCATTTACCAAATCGGGTCTGTTCATCTCGACGACATGGCGGGGCTTGGTCGCAAGATGCCGCTGACCATGGCGGCTTTCGTCGTCGGTGGATTGAGTCTGATCGGCGTACCCTTAACGGTTGGTTTCATCTCAAAATGGTATCTTATACAAGCGGTTCTGGAGAGAGGCTGGTGGCCCATCGCGATAATAATTATCACGACATCACTCCTTGCCGTCATCTATGTCTGGCGGGTAGTCGAGATCATCTACTTTCGCGCTCCTAGCGGTGCCGCTGCGGTTGCAACGGAAGCGCCAGTGTCTTTAGTGGTGCCAACCTGGATATTGATTGGCGCAACTCTATATTTTGGCATTGATGCCACCACCACCCTTGACGTCGCTATCGCCGCCGCTAGGGCTCTAATTGGAGGTGGTTCATGAGCCCAGAGACAGCCATGCTATGGTCGCTTGCAGCACCCATTATCGGCGCCTTGCTTATCGTGCTGACCGGACGACACCCCAATTTACGAGAGTGTGTCACTCTGGCAACGTCAATCCTCCTTTTTATTTTCGTATTCTCTATCCTTGATGATGTCGCGGCAGGCGAACGACCCGTCGTCACCTTGCTTGAATTGATGCCAGGCCTCGGGGTCAGCTTTACTGCCGAACCCCTTGGTGCGTTATTTGCTGCTGTAGCCAGCGGACTTTGGATCCTCACCTCGGTTTATTCCATCGGCTATATGCGTAACCACGGCGAACAGAACCAGACCCGTTTCTATGTTTGTTTTGCGGTTGCTCTTACATGCACCATGGGTATCGCCTTCGCTGGCAATATGCTGACGCTTTTCGTTTTTTATGAAGGTCTGACACTTTCGACCTACCCGCTTGTAACTCATTCGGGAACACGTGAGGCGGTTCGCGCCGGACGGGTCTACTTGGGCTTGCTTCTGGGGACCTCCCTCGCCTTCCAATTGTTAGCTATCCTTTGGACCTGGAATACCGCTGGGACCCTTGACTTCGTGCCAGGTGGTATCCTTGCTGGACGAGTTGACGGTCCGGTGGTCGGCATCCTTCTGGTCCTCTACATTTTTGGCATCGGCAAGTCAGCGCTGATGCCCTTCCACCGATGGCTGCCTG
>PTLJ01000138.1 GCA_002938045.1 Alphaproteobacteria bacterium MarineAlpha3_Bin4 | reverse complement strand
CTGATCGCGCCGATTGCCATGGACGACGGCCTTCGCTTCGCGATCCGCGAGGGGGGGCGTACCGTTGGCGCCGGTGTCGTTGCCGAGGTCATCGAGTAGGATACACGCTTATTGTACCGGCCCTTCGGGGTCGGTCTTTAATTTTTGGAGCTAGGGCTTTGGAACAACAAAACATCAGAATTCGGTTGAAGGCCTTCGACCACCGCGTTCTCGATCAGTCCGCAAAGGAGATCGTGAACACCGCGCAGCGCACCGGAGCGGCCGTCTGTGGCCCGATCCCCCTGCCGACCCGGATCGAGAAGTTCACCGTCCTGCGTTCGCCGCACATCGATAAGAAATCGCGTGAGCAGTTTGAGATCCGAACACACAAGCGTGTGCTCGAAATTGTCAACCCGACGACGCAGACTGTCGATGCCTTAATGAAGCTCGACCTCGCCGCCGGTGTTAACGTTGAGATCAAGTTATAGGGGCCTGCGGCATGAGAACCGGTTTACTCGCCCGCAAGATTGGAATGACCCGCATGTTCGATGACAACAGCGACCACCTGCCGGTGACCGTGTTGCAGGTCGAGAACCTGCAAGTCGTCGCCCAACGGACTGGGGACAAAGATGGCTACACCGCGCTGCAGCTGGGCTGGGGCACGGCTAAGGTCAAGAACGTCGGCAAGGCCATGCGCGGGCATTTTGCCAAGGCCAAGGTCGAGCCGAAGCAGCGCTTGGCTGAATTCCGGGTGACGGAAGACGCGATGGTTGATGTGGGGACCGAGCTCTCGGCGGCGCATTTCGTCAAGGGACAGTTTGTCGATGTGACTGGCGTCACCGTTGGCAAAGGATTTGCCGGCGCCATGAAACGCCACGGCTTTTCTGGCCTAGGGGCGTCACACGGTGTCTCTGTTAACCACCGCTCTCTTGGCTCGACCGGTCAATGCCAGGATCCGGGCAAGACATTTAAGGGCAAGAAGATGGCGGGCCAGATGGGCAACGTCCGGGAGACGATCCAGAACCTCAAGATCCTCGATACCGATGGCGAGCGCGGACTGATCCTCGTTCATGGCGCGGTCCCCGGCTCCAAAGGCGGTTTCGTGCGCGTTTCCGACGCGATAAAGAAAACGGCTCCCGACGGTTTACCGTTTCCGGCCGCGATCAAGGGGCAGGTCGCCGCGCCAACGGCTGAGTCCGATGACGCCGATGACGACGTTGTCGCCGACGAGGCCCCAGCTGCAGTGCCTTCGGCCGAGGAAGAGGTCCTGACGAAAGACCTCGTGACTGAGAGGGGCGGCGAAAGCGAAGACGTTGGTAACGGCGAAACGAAGGAATAGACGCGATGAAATGCGACGTCATCAGCCTTGCGAATAAGAAGGCTGGCACCATCGACCTCGACGATAGTGTCTTTGGTCTCGATGTGCGCGGCGACATTCTGGCGCGAGCGGTCAATTGGCAATTGGCGAAACGCCATTCCGGCACTCATAAGACCAAGACCCGCAGCGAGATCAGCGGTACCAACGCCAAACCGTTCCGTCAGAAGGGTAGCGGCCGCGCCCGCCAGGGTACCCACCGGGCACCGCAAATGCGCGGCGGCGGCAAGTCGTTCGGACCCAGGGTCCGCAGCCATAGCCAGAGCCTGCCGAAGAAGGTCCGCCGATTGGCGCTAAAGATAGCGCTGAGCGCAAAACAAGCTGAAGGTAAACTGGTTATCCTCGATAAGGCCAAGGTCAATAGCGCCAAGACTGGTGATCTCGCCAAGCAACTGGACAAGCTCGGTTGGGGCAACGGATTAGTAATTGACGGCACCGAGGTCGAC
The DNA here is from genome assembly GCA_002938045.1 of Alphaproteobacteria bacterium MarineAlpha3_Bin4. Taxonomy (GTDB): domain Bacteria; phylum Pseudomonadota; class Alphaproteobacteria; order Rhodospirillales; family Casp-alpha2; genus PTLJ01. Next base: position 2,992 of record PTLJ01000138.1, on the reverse strand, counting down.
GCCACCTTCGCCCGTGCTGCGACCAATATCGTTGGCATCGACGTGTTACCAAGCATCGGCGCCAACGTTTACGACATCATGCGCCGGGAAACGTTGGTGCTGACCAAGGATGCTGTCGAGAAGCTGGTGGAACGGCTGAAATGAGAAAATACAGCGGAATTGTCGCCAAGCCCAGCACGAAGCGGATCTACGAGCTGATCCGTTCGCCGATCATTACGGAAAAAGCAACCCTACTCAACGAATTCAACCAGGTCAGCTTCCGCGTGCCCGTGAATGCCAACAAGTTCGAGATCAAAGCGTCGGTCGAGGACCTGTTTAAAGTCAAGGTGACGTCTGTTAATACTCTTCGCCAAAAAGGCAAGACCAAGCGTTTTCGCGGCCGGGTCGGGCGGCGGGTCGAAACCAAAAAAGCCATTGTTACTTTGGCGGAAGGCCAATCCATCGATATCACAACGGGCGTGTAGGAAGGACCGAAATTCTGATGGCACTTAAGAAATTCAAGCCCAATACGCCAGGCCAGCGCGGCTTAGTATTGATCGACCGCTCGGGCCTTTGGAAGGGCAAGCCAGAAAAGTCCCTGATCGAAGGCCTGCGCAACAAGGGTGGTCGCAACAACCACGGGCGGATCACCGCCAGGCGTCGGGGCGGCGGGCACAAGCGCCGCTACCGTGTGATCGACTTCAAGCGCGCAAAATTTGATGTCGAGGGAACTATTGAGCGACTCGAATACGATCCCAACCGTACCGCTTTTATAGCGTTGGTCAAATACACCGATGGCGATATCGCCTACATCCTAGCGCCGCAACGGCTACGCGAAGGTGAAAAGATAATTGCCGGCAAACAGGTCGATATCAAACCGGGCAACGCTACGCCAATGCAGAACATTCCGGTCGGCACGATAATCCATAACATCGAGATGAAACAGGGTAAGGGCGGGCAGATCGCCCGCGCAGCCGGTGCCTATGCGCAAATTATTGGCAAGGACCATGGCTACGCCCAGCTACGCCTAAGTTCGGGCGAACTGCGCATGGTCCGGGCCGAGTGCATGGCTACCATCGGTGCCGTTTCCAACCCGGATCAGCAGAACATAAAGCTCGGCAAGGCTGGTCGCAAGCGCTGGCTTGGCACGCGCCCGTCGGTACGTGGTGTCGCCATGAACCCAATCGACCATCCGCACGGCGGCGGTGAGGGTCGGACTTCCGGCGGCCGTCATCCGGTGACGCCTTGGGGCAAGCCGACCAAAGGCAAGAAAACGCGTTCGAACAAGAAGACGGACCGGTTGATTATGCGCCGCCGTCACGCGAAGAATTAGAAGGAGAGCGGTCGTGCCGCGTTCCGTTTGGAAAGGCCCATTCGTCGATGGCAGTTTGCTTAAGAAGGCGGAAGAAGTGCGTGCCACGGGCCGTAGCACGGTGATCAAGACCTGGTCGCGCCGGTCGACCATTCTGCCGCAGTTCGTCGGCCTCACGTTCGGGGTCTACAACGGTAGGAAATTCATTCCGGTGTTGGTGACGGAGGACATGATTGGTCATAAGCTCGGCGAGTTTTCGCCGACTCGGATTTACTTCGGCCATTCTGCTGACAAGCGGGCTAAGAGGGCAGAATAAACAATGGGCAAGAAAGTGACCAAGCGTAGACTCGCGGACAACGAAGCAATGGCCTGCGCGAAACACCTAAGGACCAGCCCTCAGAAATTGAATTTGGTAGCCGAGTCAATCCGCGGCAAGGATTGCGACGCTGCTTTGGTCGAACTGCAGTTCTCGCGACGTCGCATCGCTGGCGAGGTCCGCAAGCTGTTAGAAAGCGCCATCGCCAATGCGGAGAACAACCATCAACTGAACATCGACCAGCTTTACGTGGTGGAAGCGACTGTCGGCAAAGACATCCTGATGAAACGGTGGCGTGCCCGGGCTCGCGGCCGGGTCGGCCGGATTGTCAAACCGTTTAGCAACATGCGGCTGGTGGTACGAGAACGGGAGGAAATTCCCTAATGGGTCAGAAAGTCAACCCGATCGGAATGCGGCTGGGCATCAACCGCACCTGGGATTCTCGCTGGTATGCCGATGTTAATTACGCCTCGTTGCTGCACGAGGACCTTTGCGTACGGAAATTTCTTCTTAACAAGCTCTCCCAGGCCGGCGTTTCCAAGGTCATCATCGAGCGCCCTGCTAAGAAGGCTCGGGTCACAATCCACACAGCGAGGCCGGGCGTTGTGATCGGCAAGAAAGGCGCTGATATCGACAAATTGCGGGCGGAAATCGCCAAAATGACCGATTCAGACGTGCACCTGAACATCGTCGAGATTCGAAAGCCCGAGATCGAAGCCCAGCTTGTGGCTGAAAACGTTGCCCAGCAGATGGAGCGACGGATTTCGATCCGCCGCGCCATGAAGCGCGCCGTTCAGGCTGCCATGCGCATGGGCGCAGAGGGAATCCGTATCAACTGTGCCGGACGTCTCGGTGGGACCGAGATCGCGCGAACTCAGTGGTATCGCGAAGGCCGGGTGCCGTTACACACGCTGCGCGCTCATATCGATTACGGCGAAAAAACTGCTAACACAACTTATGGCACCTGCGGCGTCAAGGTCTGGATTTACAAGGGTGAAATCCTCGCCCACGATCCGATGGCCTTGGACAAACATGCCGAGGAACAGCAACCACAGCGCTAGACATATGTCGGCCAAGGAATCATGAAAAATGCTTAGCCCAAAACGTACCAAGTTCCGCAAGGCCCATAAGGGTCGCATTCACGGCAAGGCCAAAGGTGGCTCGAAGCTTAACTTCGGGTCATACGGACTAAAGGCGCTGACAGCGGAGCGCGTGACTGCGCGTCAAATCGAAGCAGCGCGGCGGGCCATGACCCGCCATATGAAGCGTGCCGGTCGTGTTTGGATTCGAATTTTCCCAGACGTGCCGGTGTCGCAGAAGCCGGCCGAGGTCCGTCAGGGCAAGGGCAAGGGAACGCCGGAATACTGGGTCGCCAAGGTCAAGCC
>PTLJ01000137.1 GCA_002938045.1 Alphaproteobacteria bacterium MarineAlpha3_Bin4 | reverse complement strand
CCCGGCTGCAAAAACGTGAAAGTCGTCTATCGGCGCGGCCCCGATGAAATACCAGCGCGGAAAATTGAGCTCGAAGGTGCCATCAAGGAGGGCATCGAGTTCACTTACAACGTCAAACAAATTGCCGTCGCCGAGCACGGAAATGCGATTGCCCTTAGATGCCTGCAGACGACGCCGGGTGAACCCGACGCCGATGGCCGCCGACAGCCTGTCGATATCCCTGGAACCGAGCACGACATTGCCTGCGATATGGTCATCGCTGCGGTCGGGCAAACGACCATTTGTGACGAATTGGATAGCCTTGGCTTGATGCTGCCGGATCGCGTCAAAACCGATTTCGAGGGCATGCGGACTGTCGACGAACAGGTGTTCGCTGCCGGTGACGGGGCTTTCGGCGGTTCGACTCTCGTTATGGCCATGCATCATGGCCAACGGGCCGCCTATTATATCCGCGCCTTCCTCGAAGGCCACAGGAACCCTCTCCCCTATCGAACGCCCTATCGCTCGCGTCGCGTGCCGGTAGCCCAGGACATAATGTGGGAACGCTTTCCTATGCAGGAACCGGAGTTTTTCGGTGTTGGCGAGAACCCGACGGAATTCCCGGAGATCGAGGCAACCTATGACGACGAAACGGCCAAGAACGAGGCAGCGCGATGCTACCGCTGCGACGCCGAGACAGGTTCGACTGACTATTCCGTCTCCCATCGTGAAGATTTGTTTTCCATGGCCCGCACCAATCCGCTGGACCATGTAAAACACAAGGCGATGTTAGAAACACGCCTGAAGCAGCGTGACAACCCCTTTCCGGAGGGGAGAGAAGCGACGTTCGACGATCTGATCTTCCTGCCTGCTAATCTCTCGCGGTTGGTCATCGATCCTTACCGCGAGGCGTGCCGGGTTTCGACTGATCTGGCGGGCAAACTGGATTTTGACACACCATTCTTCGTCACCGGTTTCGACGAGGCACCTGACCAAGTTCGTGAGGCCGTTGCGGCTGGCCTAGACGATGCCAAATGCTGTTATCTGGGTCGGCGCCCTATCGACGACGGTGGCCGATGGCTGCAACTTGTCTTCGACGGCGATGACTTGAGCCCCGACGCAATTGGCATCGTCCATCTCCTCGGGCACAAATTTCGACCGGTATCCATGGAGCGCTCCCGGCCTGATCAGATCGTTGGCTTAGCCGTTTCAACTCCGGCGATTCTCGAAGAGACCCTCACTTATGCACTGAATAGTGACATCGACATTCTGGTTCTTGACGGCAGCGGTGAAATTGGTGGTTTGTGGCCGGAACTGCACGGTGCACCGGATTTGCGCATCGTCCGCGATGCTATCGCGCACCTCCGCCGCATGGAAAAGGAAGAGCACATTGATCTCTTGTGGTTCGGTGGCGTACGCTCCGGTACGGATGCTGCTAAACTCATCGGTCTCGGGTGTAAAGGAGCAGCTTTTGGTATCCAGGCCGGTCTCGCAGCCGGCGGCGAGATCACCGACGAACACAGCCTCTTATTCACTACCGACCAGACGGCTCAGGATCGCCGCTCAGCTATCGCCAACATCCTTAAGGCCAGCGTCGGCGAGGCATCGATGATGGCCAGATGCACGGGGAAAACGGTGCTGCAGAATATTGAGCCCGAGGATTTGCGCTCAATAACCATTGCCACATCGGAAGCCACCGGCATACCGCTTGCTGGCACGGACTGGATACCTAAAGGTGAGTCGGTATAAATTATTTGCCAGCGGCAATTTCCCCCGACAGATAATTCCGTCTGCTGGGATTTGTTGATTGTATTACATTTGAGGAAGGGAGGACCGGGGGATGGCAAAGGATCTCGCCCAAATCGCCAAACAGAAAAAGATCAAATATTTTCTTATCAGTTTTGTCGACCTATTCGGGGTGTTGCGAGCCAAGCTTGTGCCAGCTCGCGCGATCCAGGGCATGCAGAAAGACGGTGCCGGGTTCGCCGGGTTCGCCGCCTGGCTCGACATGACGCCAGCGCACCCAGATATGTTTGCGATTCCCGATCCCGACAGCCTCATGCAACTGCCCTGGAAACCCGAAGTGGCGTGGCTGGCCGGCGATCTACATATGGACGGCCGGGTGGTCGAGGCTTCGCCGCGGGTGGCGCTTAAGCGCCAGGTCGACAAGGCAGCTAAAAAAGGGTATCGCCTTAAAACTGGCGTCGAATGTGAATACTTTATCATCAACACCGACGGCACCGATATCTCGGATCCAGGCGACATCCAGCAGAAGCCCTGCTACGACCAAAGCGCACTGATGCGCCGCTACGACGTCATTTCCGAAATCTGCGATTCGATGATCTCCCTAGGCTGGGGGCCATATCAGAACGACCACGAGGATGCTAACGGCCAGTTTGAGATGAACTTTGATTACGACGACTGTTTGCGAACTGCGGATAAGCACGCGTTCTTCAAGTTTATGGTTAAATCGATCGCTGAGAAGCACGGTCTTCGCGCTACCTTCATGCCTAAGCCGTTCATGCACCTGACCGGGAACGGCTGCCACTTCCATACCTCGATTTGGGATAAGTCGGGGCGCAAGAACCAGTTCCTCGATCCGAAGGGAGAACTCGGTAATTCGAGGTTGGCTTATCAGTTCCTCGGCGGAATCCTGCATAATGCCCAGGCGTTGTGTTCGATCTTCAATCCGACAGTCAACAGCTACAAGCGAATCAACGCGCCGAGAACATTATCCGGCGCCACCTGGTCGCCCAATGCAGTTACCTACGGCGGCAATAACCGCACCCACATGGTTCGCATTCCCGACCCGGGCCGCTTCGAACTCCGGCTCATGGACGGGGCCGTCAACCCCTATCTCGGCGCGGCAGCGGTATTGACCGCGGGGCTCGATGGCATTGCCAACAAGCGTGACCCAGGTAAGCGGCTCGACATCGACATGTACGCTGAGCCGCAAAAGGCACGTGGCGCTAAGAAGCTACCGCTAAATCTACTCGACGCGCTCCGCCTAACAGAAAAGAGCAAAGTCCTGCGCGCTGGCCTCGGTGACGAGGTCATTGACAGCTACATCAAACTGAAGATGCAGGAGTGGGAGGACTATTGCCACCACCTGACGCAATGGGAGCGCGACCACACGCTCGATTGCTAGTGCGCTGCCAAACACCGGAACCTAAAAGCTTGCGATCCCGTTGCCGGTTCTTGTCCACGCCGGCCGCCACGCATTACGATACGTGCTTCGTCTTTTATGGTTGCGCCATAGTGCCGAGCGATAACGGGTACCGCCGTTCGGCAAATTGCTCAGACGCTGGGCCCGGGAGCACTCTATGATGGCGACAACGGCAGCTAGTCGCGGAACCGGAGGATTCAACACATGTTTTATCGTACAGACGGCCCGCATGGCCTGCCTCACAACCCGTTTAAGTGTTGCGTCGTGCCACGTCCAATCGGTTGGATATCGACGATCAGCGCCGATGGCGACGTTAACCTAGCACCCTACAGCTTTTTCAACGGCGTCGCAGGTGAACCACCGATGGTGATGTTCGCCAGCAACGGTAAGCAACCACATGGGCCGAAGCACTCGATTACCAACGTAGAGGCCACCGGCGAATTCGTCTGCAATATGGCGACCTGGGTGCTGCGCCAACCGATGAACGAATCGAGCGGACCGCACGCCGCAGGGGTCAACGAGTTCGAGGCCGCAGAATTGGAGACTGAGTCCTCGGAATTAGTCAAGCCGCCGCGGGTGAAGGCAGCACCGATTCACATGGAATGCCTTCACTTCAAGACGGTCGAACTGCCGTGCGACACCCCTGAAGGCCGCAACGCAATCTGCATCGGTCGCGTCATTGGCATCCACATCCACGACGATTATCTTAAGGACGGTATGGTCGACATTGCCACTATCAAGCCGATCGCGCGCCTCGGCTACCATGACTATACTGCCGTCGAAACCGTGTTCGAGATGGTGCGCCCGGGGGCGTAACCAGGCCCAAGCTGCAGCATACCTTACCATTATCATGCCCTTGCCGGCGTCGCCTCCACTGGCGTTATCGATACCGGCATCATCGCTTTGCAAATGGCGGGCTAGATGTTGTCGAAGAGGGACTTGTAGGCAAACAGTGCCGCTGCACCGCCGGTGTGCAGGAAAACCACGGTATCTCCCTTTGTCAGCTCACCATCGCGCACCTTACCGATCAGCCCTGCCATGGCCTTGCCAGTGTAGACAGGATCCAAGAGGATCCCTTCTTCCCGCGCCGTCATTGTGATGGCCTCGATGGTGCTTTCGCTAGCCTCGCCGTAGCCGGGTAGAAAGTAATTGTCGTCGCAGAGGACTCTGTCGTGCCCGACGCCGCCCTCGAGTCTGGCCAAGGTTGCCGTCGCCGCCGTCAGCTGGGCCACCTTTTGCACCTGCTCTTGGGCGCCACGACTGACGGTGATGCCGTGGACGGTAATCTCGGGCGCCGCTGCCTCAAGCCCGACCAGCAGCCCGGCCTGGGTGCCCTGGCTGCCAGTGGCATGTACGATGTGCGAGAAGTCCAGGTTTAAGCTGCGCTTCTGCTTGACCAGTTCTAGTGCGCAATCGATGTAACCGAGCGCGCCGACCGGGTTCGAGCCGCCGCGCGGCAGGTAATAGGGCTCGCGGCCGGTTTTGCTGGCGATCTCAGCAACGATTTCGCGGGCGACCACGTCGAAGTCATCTGCCGGCGGCCTCGGATGCAGGGTTGCGCCCATGATGCGGTCGAGCAAAAGATTACCTGAGCGGTGGTAATCGGCGTCGCCAGATTTGAGTGTCTCCAGCACCACGTGGCATTTAAACCCTAGCTTGGCTGCAGCGGCGACGGTCTGGCGGACA
>PTLJ01000136.1 GCA_002938045.1 Alphaproteobacteria bacterium MarineAlpha3_Bin4 | reverse complement strand
CGGTCTCGCGCTCGTAAGCGCGACCAAGGCGGTAAAGCGTCGACTCGTCGAACGGCCTCCCAACGAGTTGGAACGATGTAGGCAATCCCGATTTTGTAAAGCCGCAGGGTACCGACAGCGCCGGAAGCCCCAGATAGTTTATTGGCCGTGTGCAATGCCCCATAGCGGCGATAAATGCAGAAAATCCGGGATTCGCCGCCAAATTGGATTCAGCAAGCGTCGGCACTGGCGTGATCATGACTGGAATGTGCAACACATCGGCCTTTTGGAAAACCGACTCGACAAACTGGTCGAGAATCTGCCGACGCAGGTTGAGGGCCTGAAGATACCGGGTCGCCGGCGTCGTCAGCCCGACGATCAGGCGGCCCAATGTTTGCTTGCCGTAATCCTCCGGACGCTCCTGAATCCATTTCTGGTGCAGGGCGGCGGCTTCGGTCGAGGTAATCAGGCTGGTCAGGCCGTTTGTGGTAGCGACGGTTTCGGGAATAGTGACTGGGACAATTTCGGCCCCAAGACGGCGATATACCTCGATCGAAGCTTCCAGCAACGCCGTCACCTCCGAATCGACCGGTTCGTAGAAATAAGTCTCAGGCACTCCCAGCCTCAGCCCTTTGACGCCCAACTCGAGGACGCCCATGTAGTCTGGAACCGGCAACGGACTGGAGGCCGGGTCGGCTGGGTCGTGGCCGGCGATGGTCCGCAGCATGAGGGCGTTATCGGCAACCGTGCGGGTCAACGGACCGAGAGTGTCGAGGGAATGCGACAGCGGCATGGCAGCAATCCGACTGACCCGGCCGAGCGTCGGCTTGATGCCAACGACGCCGCAGCAACTGGCCGGGAAACGAATTGAACCACCAGTATCGGAACCGAGTGAGCCAAAGACCAGTCGCCCAGCGACGGCTGCGCCGGAACCGCTCGACGAGCCGCCGGTTATGTAGTCTGTGTTCCAAGGGTTTTTAGGCGTCGGTGTCACTTCGCTGTGGCCGGTAAGGCCGAGCGCAAACTCGACCATATTGAGGCGCGCAACGTCGAGCGCTCCCGCCGTATCGAGCTTTTGCAACGTCATGGCCGTCCGCTCCGGAACGAAATCTGCGCGGATCACGGATCCGCAGCCGCTGATCCGTCCGGTCCGGTAATACATGTCTTTATGGGCAAGTGGCACCCCGTGTAGCGGGCCGATGGAATTTCCGGCGGCAAGCGCATCGTCGGCCCGGCACGCTGCCGCCATCGCCGTGTCGGCGTCAATGTCGCGTACGCAATTAAGTTTCGGCGCCAGCCGCTCGATCCGCGCGAGACAGGCGCCCGTCACCTCGGCGGACGACAGCCGGCGCCTGCGGATGGCCTCGGTGACTTGCGTCAGTGACAATCCGGCGATGTCGTCAGTCATCGCCGAGGTCCTTGGGCGCCAGTTCGTGCAAACGGCGGGCGAAGGCCGATGGCTCAGCTTCGAACGGAAGCGCTTCAATCACGTTCTGCAACAACTGACTAAAGCCCTCGGACGACCGCAACGGTTCAGCGATGTGCTCTGCATCCAACTCGGTGCTCTGGTAACGGCGCATCCAAGCCGCGATTAGTTCAAGTTGGTCGTCCCCCATTGTGGCCTCCTGGTTCGGTTCCTATCATCGCTGTTGGCAGGTCTTTGCTGCGGAATGGTACGATCCCTCCCCCAACCCCCACAAGAGAGGCGTTTCAACAATGTCCGATGTCATCGAACGGGTGCTCGGTTTTTGGTTCCTGCCGCCAGAAAAAACTGACGCTGATGCCGCGCGCGAGATTTGGTTCACGTCTGATCCCGAATTCGACTGTGAGGTCGCGGAGAGATTCATGGCCGATTACAAAAAAGCCCGCCGATGCCGCTACGACGATCTTGGCCAAACCGCCATCGGCAGTGTAGTGCTGGTAATTATGCTCGACCAGTTTCCGCGGAATCTGTTCCGGGGCTCAGCGCAAGCGTTCGCCACTGACGCCCGCGCCCGAGAGGTCGCCGATCGCGCACTTGCCAACGGGTTCGACCGTGAGCTTGGGACCTGGCAACGAATGTTCCTCTATCTGCCGTTCGAGCATAGCGAGGGGTTTGCTGACCAGGAGCGTTCGGTGGCGCTGTTCACTGAGCTCGGCCACGCCGAGACCCTGAAATACGCGATCTCGCACCGCGACATCATCCAGCAATTTGGGCGTTTTCCGACGCGCAACGCGGCGCTCGGCCGCATCAACACCGCTGAGGAAAGAAAATTTCTTAAGGATTTCTCAGAATTCTGAGCTGTACAACGGTTTCGTAACCTAACTGTGTTTCCGTGCATCGAGCTTCGGCAATGGCCTAGTGGTCGATGGCGATGGTGATCGAGGTCCCTTTCGGCGGCAGCCGGATGCGGGCCTCTTCAAACGACGGTGCGCTGAACACTGCCGTTGCCTCGTTGGAGAAACCAAAATCCTCGAGCGGGATGCCGAAGATAGCCTGGTCAAACTCGTCGTTGGCGTTGGCGTCGTGAAAGATGGCAACGGCGTAGTGGCCGGGCTCAAGGCTGGTGAAGGTCGCGCTGGCGACACCGCCCTTGATGCGGCTTTGTATCTCGAACAGCATGCCATCGCCCTTAGGAAACCCAGCCGGGTCATCGTAGATGGCGATGTGAACGTCGCCTTCGTCGCTAGCGAGCGACGTTACCACTACGGTGAGGTCGGCCGCGGCCACGGCCGCAGGCCGTGACAGGCCGATGGCGAGAACAATAAAGAGAAACATCTGCCGCATGGCCGCGGGGTTAGACTTCGATGTTCAGGTAATAGCCTCTGGGAACGTTGTTCGGCATTGGCTGGTCGAGGGATAGGATCTGATTCAAACGCCTGAGGCTCTTGCGTTCATTCTCTGACTGCCGCCCTTCGGCAACCGCCACGCGCGCTCGTATCTCGCGCACTGTTTCCGACTGGTAGACGCTCGGCTGTCGCGCGAGTTCGAAGATTGCCTGTTTGGAGACGCTCAACCCATCAGTCATGGGTGTAAGCTAAGGTGAATTAGTTAACGGAATCTCAAAATCGCAGCGGCACCGAAAAAACGACTCAATAAGCGCCGCCAGTTTTTTCTACGTAGGTGGCGTGCGACGGCGCGCCGCCCTCGTCGTAGCGCCTGAGCGCCCAGGCGACGCTCGGGAAGGCGAGCTCGTCCCATGGAATATCTGCCCACTGGACTAGCTCGACCGCCTCGCTCTCTTGGCCCGGCGCGAACTCGGGCCCAGTCATCTTGGCCCGGTGGAAGACATAGACCTGGTTGATGTGGGGTATTTCATAGAGGCCGAGAAGGCCGATGATACGGACCTCGGCGCCGGCTTCCTCCTGCACTTCGCGACGCGCGCCGTCGGCAGTGGTTTCCCCCAGTTCTAGATAACCGGCCGGGATCGTCCACCTGCCCTGGCGTGGCTCAATCGCCCGGCGGCAGATCAGAAAGCGGTCCTGCCATACGCAGACGGCGCCGACCACCACCTTGGGGTTCTCGTAGGAGATGTAGCCGCAATCCGGACAAACAAGGCGAATCCGGTCGTCGCCCTCGGGGACAGTCTCGACGGAAGGGCCAATTTTGCGCTCCGATACCATGACGCAAGTGTGAACTGGCCACGATCTTTCAGCAAGCAGCATCGGACGGCGTGCAGCGAACCACCGACCGACCTCCCTGGAAAAGAGAGTTTCAGCCAATCCCTTCAAGGTGTTATAACAAATGCTGGCGGCGAGGGAGGATCCCATGTCTCAAGAGTCCAATCTTGAGCACGAATTTCTGGAATTGCGTACCGATGGATTGGACGAAAAGACTTTCCTCGGCGGTCTTAAGTTCGCCACCCGCTCAAAGCTGTTTCTGATATTCGGACTGACCGTCTTGGTCACCTTCGGCGGCATGTATTTCTTTGTCGATCAACGTCTCGACGGGGCCTTTTCCGAGGCCGATTCCGCGCGCGAGCTAGCGCAGTTGAGCGCACGAATCGAATCCGGAGTGGCACGCATAGAAAGTCACGAGAAGCAGTTCATGCTGAGCAAGGATCCGAACACGGCCGAAAGCTTCAAACGCGAGCTGAGCAAGATCTCAGGCGCCCTCGATGCGCTCTATGCGATGCCTGAAAGCGCTGCTATACGCCACCACCTCGCGACGTTCCGCGACGGCCTAGCGCAATACGACCAGCAGTTCATCAGCCAGGTCAAGCGCGAAGAAGCGCTAGGCCTCAAGGATAACACCGGCATTAGCAAAAGACTGGAGAAATTGACCAAAGCTCTTCAGTCGAGCTTCGTGGCGGCCGGGTTCAAGAATCTGGCCGACCAGGTGAGGTGGATCAATCTGCAGGGCCAGGAGACGCTCTTGTCGGGCTTCCGAAAGGGCGTCAAGGGGATCGAGCAGCGTTACCGTACCCTGACCGCTTTCCTGGAGTCGACAAAGTTACCGCGTGGTGAGAAAACGGCCATCGTTGATCTGCTGAAGGCACACGAGACGGACATGCTGGCGATGATAAACAGCCGCTTCACCGTCGATGCCGCGACCCAGCGTCTCAACGAAATCCTTGGCTATGTAGTGCCTAGCCTCGAAAGGTTAACGATGCTGGCCGCCGATCGAACGGCAGCGGCGCGGCGCACCTTAGCCCGCGAGCAGATGTTCGCGCGCTACACTCTTACCGGCGGCAGCGCTGCCATTCTGCTGTGGCTGATTCTCGCCGGATTACTGATCATGCGCAGCATGGCCTCGCCGGTGCGCGCTCTTTCCATTGCCGCCGGGCAGCTTGCCAAGGGCGACCGCAGCGCCAAGGTTCCGGCACGCGGCAATGTCGACGCCACCGGCCAGTTGGCGCGTGCGCTCGATAATTGGATCGACGAT